>NZ_MJKG01000004.1:0-183139 GCF_002139545.1 Campylobacter sp. P0103
AGTAATTAGTTTATTTGATTGTTTGAGTGAATCGGTATAAACTTTAAGATTACTAAGTAGCGAGCTAATATCATGAAGATTTTTATAAATTTCAAGATATCGCTTTAACTCTTTGTTTCTATCGCTTTGGGTAATTGTGTTGTGATAATTGGTAAGGCTATTTGATATCGCATTTTGTTCTATTGAAAATCTGCCTTGGATAACGCTATTACTAAGATTTTTAAATTTAGGTAAAAGATTGATATAGCTATTACTAAGCTTGATCTCATTAGTATGGCGAAATAGTATAAATGCTGCGACAAATGATAGGATAAATCCAATTAAAATATCGATAATTCTAATATATACTACGCTTATTGCATTACCTAAAATAAGAGAATATACCATAGTAAATGCACACATAAAAGCTGCCATAGCATAGGCTGGTGGAAAATTTTTAAAATAAAAGGCTAGAAAAATACAAACTACACAAAATAGAGCAAATAGATTCTCATTTACTACTATATGAATTAAAACAAATGCTAATGTAATGCCAATTAATGCACCTTTTATATTGGCAATTCCAGTAATTTTAGTCATATATGAGCTATCTTTGCTCATGCTTATTACACCAATTGCGATCCAAACTCCATTATGTACATCACCAAAACTAGCGATGATAATAGCAATGCTTACACCAATAGCTAGGCGTAAGGAATTTTGTACTATTGGATTATGTAAAGTTATATCTTTTATTGCCTTTTTTAGACTCTTTTTTTCTTTAAATTCAAGAGCAATTTTATCTTCACCGCCATCTTTTATTAGTTCAAATTTGGAGTATAAAACCTCTAAAGATGCCTTAAAAATCTCATAATCACTTTGCCTGGCTAATTTAAGAGCATCTATTTTTAATATGCTGTTTTTATCTATAAATATATTTTTTAATTGAATTAAATTGTTTGTAATTTCGCTATTTAGAGCATTTAATAAATTTGGATTTTTTATAGATTTAAAATACCTTTGCATAGCAACAAGTAGATGATAAATATCTTCTAATTTATATAGGTAAAAAATTGCCCGTGAGTGGTGAATGATTAGGCGAGCATCTTTTATAGTGGAGCTTTTATGGGTAAATACTTTTTTAATTTCGTTGATATGCTCATCGCATTGTTTAGCTAAATTTAAAAATTCCTTATCACTAATATTTTGGCTCATATTAATTAAATCATCAAGCACCATTGTGCAAGATTTTTTAGTAAATTTACCATATGTGCCAAAGCGTGTAAGCCTAAAAGCAATAGCAATTATACTCCCAGCTATAAAGCTTTCTAAAGAGTCTGCAAGATTCCAGCTAGATTGGTTTGAAGCAATGATAGTAAGAAGCCCAGTAGCATTTACAATTGTAAGTATTTTATTTAAATTTTGATTAAAAAGAGTGCTAAACCCTACAAACATCATCCAAATTAGCGTAAAAAAGCAAAATAGCCAGCTAAATTTAAAAATAGTACTTACAAATAAAATTGCAAAAATTCCAAGTATAATATATAATAAGAAGTAGTAAATTTTAATTTTTGTGCTACCATCAAGAGAAGCTAAAAAAAATATTATCATAGATGAATTTGCAGCATATACCATTCCTAAAAATCCACCAAAAAAATTCCCCGCAAAGCCGCAGATTAAGATTGATATAGTTGCCTTAATTGAGTAATTTAGCGCAAACCACGATGGGTCGTAGTGGTTTAGAAATTTAACCACTTTTTGCATTAGTCGCTCATATTATCTATAATTTGATTTTTATATCTTATAAATTCCAAATCTCTTTTTAGTAGTTTATGTTCTTCTTTTAGTACATTTAGCTTACTTTTTAGTTCGGCAATATCTTTGCTAGTATAGTAAATTTCATTACTAAAATATACTTTTGGTATAGTAATTATAAGAATAATAAATAAAATTATATATCCAATAATTAATCTCTTAAAGCTTAAATTCTCTTCATTTTTAACTCTACGAGTGTTGCTTTGGAGTAGGTTTTCTTTATCAGTCATCTTTGCCTCTTGATATCAAAGATTCTCATTTTTGAACATGCTGACCTTGAGTTTGCTTTTATCTCTTGAGCACTTGGCGTGATTGGCTTTTTGGTGATAATTTTGCCAATAGAATGGTTATTGCCACACTCGCAGCGCATAGCCTCAGATGGACATATACAACTTGATTGCCAAGATTTAAATTTATCTTTTATTATTCTATCTTCAAGTGAGTGAAAGCTTATTATTGCTACTCTTGCGTGATTTATGGCTGAGTTTTGGATCGAATTTAATAACTCTTTTAGCACATCTAGTTCTTTATTTACCTCTATTCTAATTGCTTGAAATGCTAAAGTAGATATACTTACAGATCGATTTTGTAAATTTGAATTGCCAATGATTTGGACTAGTTCTTTAGCTGAGCTTATTTCTTTATTTTGCCTAGCAATAATAATTTTATTAGCTATACTCTTAGCATTTGGTAGCTCGCCATATTCATAAAATATCTTTTCAAGTTGAGATTGACTATAATTATTTACTATAGTTTTTGCATCAAGCTGATTTGAGCTATCCATTCTCATATCAAGAATATCGCTTTTAAGGGCAAATCCACGTTCATTTAAATCTAATTGAAGTGAGCTAACGCCGATATCAGCTAGAATAGCTCTTATATTTTCTTGTGGAATTTTTTGTAAAATTTGGCTAAAGTTGCTTTTGTAGATTTGAATTCTATCTGTGTAATTTTTAAATTTATTCGTGCAATAAGAGATCGCCATATCATCTTGGTCACAGGCTATTATTTTGATATTTGGCAAGGTATCAAGCAAAGCTTTTGAGTGACCACCATAGCCTAGCGTGCAATCTAATATAACACCATCATTAATATCTCTAAAAGCTTCAACAACTTCGTTAAGTAAAACAGGAATATGGATAGAATTCAAAAGTTTGCCTTTAATAAATTTAGCAAAAATTTTATCATAAATTTAATGAATAGAGCCTTATAATTTGGTATAATGTTGTAATTTTTGTGCAAATTTTAGGAAGAGTTATGAATATAGAGTATTCAATCAGCGAGATTAAAAAAATCTCAGCATCGATGTTTAAAAAGAATTTTCTAGGTATTTTTCACGGCTCAATATCGGCAAGAATTGAGCATAATCAATTTGTTATTAATAAAAAAGATGCGATTTTTGATGGACTAAATGATAATGATTTGACACTTTTATATTCTAAAAAAGATTATAGATGGAATGATGCAAGCATAGATGCTGATATCCATCTAAATATCTACAAAAATATAGCTGAGGCAAAATACGTCTGCTATTCAATGCCACCATTTATTACTGCTTATAGCATAAATCATTCATTTTTGGAGCCAAAAGATTATTTTGGCTATATGAAATTTGGTAATATTTTTATTTATGATCCAAAAAGATTTGATGATTGGTATGAAAGAGCGCCATCAGAAATTTATCGCTATATGATAGAAAAGCGTACAAATATCGTAGTTATCAAAGGTTATGGAGTTTATCTTTATGAAAGAACTGCACATGATTTGGCTAAATCAATAGCGCTTTTAGAAAATAGCTGCAAACTATTAAATTTTTCAAATGGATTTGCAAGTTGATTTTTGGGTAAATTAACTTTAAGAAAAATTTGATTTTAATGTTGATTTTAAGGTAATTTAAAAGCAATTTTTGCTAAAATAAAGCCTTTAGAAAAAAGGTGATTTGATGATAACTTGGATGCAAAAACACAAGAAATATTTAGTTGTTACGATTTGGGTTAGCACTATAGCTTTTGTTGGTGCTGGATTTGTAGGTTGGGGTGCCTATGATATGAATACCAATCGTGCTAAATCGGTAGCTAAAGTTGGAAATAGAAATATTTCAATTGGTGAATTTCAACAAAAATATGGTACTATGTATGAGTATTATATCAATGCTTCTAATGGCAAATTTAGCAAAGAACAAGCCGAACAAATGGGGCTTGATAAGATTGTATTGCAACGATTAATCCAAGATAATATTATGTTAAGTTATGCTGATGAACTAGGGTTAAGCATCTCTGAGGAAGAGATAATTTTAGCTTTAATGAGTGATGCTAGTTTTTTGACTGATGGCAAATTTGATAAAACAAAATACGAAAATGCATTAAAACAGGCTAGAATTTCACCAAAAGATTATGAACAAAATTTAGCTAATAGTCTGTTACTGAAGAAGCTTTTTAGTGCTATTAGAGTTGATGTTAGCGATAAAGATTTAGATATGTTAGCAGCTAGCTACTTTATGCAAGATAAGGTATCTGCGCAGATTATTTCCCTAGATAGAAATAGTATAAAAGTAGATGAAAATGAGCTAAAATCAATCTGGGAAAAAAATAAAGATAAATATCTAACCCAGACAAAATACAATCTCAAAGGCAAATTCATCCCAAAAGTTGTAAGCGATGAGAATTTAACCTTATTACAAGAGTATTATGAAGAAAATAGAGCTCAGTATAGAGATGGATTTGATAAAATTTTAAGCTTTGAAGCGGCAAAAGAGCGTGTAAAAGATGATTACGATATGAGACAAACAAGAAAATTAGCCTTAAGCGAATATCTAAAAGCCAAAAAAGGTGAAGTGGAGCTTGAATTTGATCTAATTGCCTTAGATGATGATTATGAATTTGAAGCACAAGAGCTGAAAAATACTCAAATCGGCGAATATATAAAGCCAGTTAAATATAGAATGAACTATCAAGACGGATATCTGATATCAAGATTGGATTCTAAAGATTTGCCAAAGCCTATGAATTATGAAGAGGCTAGAGAGTTAATAATAGATGAGTATATAGATAATAAACTAAAAGATAGCCTAGAGATTAAGGCCAAGAGAGCTTTAGATAATTTTAGTGGTAAAGATATTGGATTTGTATCTAGGGATTCTATGCCGCAGATTGATGGATTAAATGAAAATGAAGTGAGTGAGTTTATAAATTCAATCTTTGCAAGAAATGTAAAAGATGGCTATATAATTGTAGGTAATAAAGCTATAATATATAAGATCACAGATCAAAAATTAGCAAATGCTAATGATATATCGCAATATGAAAATTTATTAAGCAATAGTGCTTATAATATTAAAAATGAACAGCTAATAGATGATTTACTCTCATCACTTCAGCATAGATATAAGATAGAACAATATTACAAAGGTCAGTAGTCGTGGGAACTAAAATTTTAGGTATTGATATCGGTTCTACGCAGATTTGCGCTGTGATGGTAGAACACGAGCCAAGGTCATTAGAAAATACTATAAAAGTTATCGGTATGGGAACTATCAAATCCCAAGGACTAAAAAAGGGCTCAATCACAAATATCGAATTAGCTTCAAATTCTATAAAATCAGTCGTAAGCAGCGTAGTACGGACAGCTGGAATTAAATTTGATAAAGTTATAGTCTCAATATCTGGTAAAGATGCAAAAAATATTAATTGTAAAGATGTGGTAAATATTCCTGAAAAAGAAGTAACAATCAAGCAGATTGAGCGCGCTATTAGTTCAGCTGAATATAAGGTAAAAATTCCACACGATTATGAAATTTTGCATACTTTACCATATAATTTTAAAGTAGATGAACAAGACAATATAGAAGATCCACTTGGTATGAATGGTACTAGGCTAGAGGTGCAAGCTCATATCATTGCTGTGCAAAAATCCGCTATTATGAATTTACGAAAAGCGATAGAAAAAGCTGGATTAAAAGCTGATAATATTGTATTATCCGGATATGCTTCGGCAATTTCTACATTAAATGAAGATGAAAAAGCTTTAGGTACAGTATTAATTGATCTAGGTGGTTCTAGCTGTAATATGGTGATTCACTCAGGAAATTCAATTAGATATAATGATTTTTTATCAGTTGGAAGTTTAAACATAACCACTGATATATCTACAGTACTTCACACTCCACCAGCAGTAGCTGAAGAAGTAAAAATAAAATATGGCACATTAAAGCCTAGAAGTAACGAGCTAATAGTATTGCCTGATTTAGGAGATGAGAACTCTAGTCACGAAGTAGATATTAGTGTAATAATAAATGTTATATATATGCGTGTTGAAGAGGCTTTAATGATACTTGCTAAG
Source organism: Campylobacter sp. P0103 (assembly GCF_002139545.1). Taxonomy (NCBI): domain Bacteria; kingdom Pseudomonadati; phylum Campylobacterota; class Epsilonproteobacteria; order Campylobacterales; family Campylobacteraceae; genus Campylobacter; species Campylobacter sp. P0103. The sequence goes on from NZ_MJKG01000004.1 coordinate 6,133, forward strand.
ATGCTTAGCGAGAGTGGATATAAAGAGTATGCTTCAGCCGGTATTGTGCTAACTGGTGGTATGGCTAAGATAGAAGGGCTTAGAGAGTTAGCTACTGCAATATTTGATAATATGCCTGTTAGAATTGCTAGACCAAGAGAGTTTAGCGGTTCTATTGATGTCTTTCAAGACCCAGCAAATTCATGCGCAATTGGACTTTGTCTATATGGTGCTGGATATTTTACTCCATATGAAATAGACTCTGAGCGAAAGCTACGCCACAAAGATGAGATAGTATTAAGACCAAATCCATTTGTGGAAACTAAAGAATTTGATGAGCATATCCCGCAGACTATTCCAAGTAATAATTCAGCTAATTTTGATGATGTTATGCCTAAAGTTCAGCCTAAGCAAAAAATGGAACTAGATCTTAAAATTGATGATAATGGCGACAAAGATGTCCTAAAAGAGAATATTGCCCTAGAAAAGGTCAATTCTGTCTCTAAATTTATGAACTATTTAAAAAATTTATTTTAAAAAGGGGCTTGTGATGAGTGGTTTTACAGTAGAAGAGAAACAAAATGTTTATGGTGCAAAGATTAAGGTTGTAGGTGTCGGCGGCGGCGGCGGTAATATGATTAATCATATCATTAGAGAAGGTATACATAACGAAGATGGTATGAAAACTGTGGATTTAATTGTAGCCAACACAGATGCGCAAGCACTTGATAGTTCAGCAGCCCCAAATAAAATTCAACTAGGTGAGAAAAAAACTAGAGGCTTAGGTGCTGGTATGCAACCAACTGTAGGCAAAGAGGCTGCAATGGAGAGTTATGAAGATATTAAAACAACATTAGAAAATTCTGATATTGTATTTATCGCTTCTGGATTTGGCGGTGGTACCGGTACTGGCGCAGCTCCTATTGTAGCTCAAGCTGCTAAAGAGATTGGTGCGCTAACTATTGCTGTAGTAACTACCCCATTTAAATTTGAAGGTAGCAAGAGAATGCGCTTAGCAGTTGAGGGTATAAACGAGCTTAAAAAAGAGTGCGATAGCGTAGTAGTTGTACCAAATGAGAAATTAAGTAATATAGTAGATAGAAAAGCTGGAATTAAAGATAGCTTTAAAATTGTAGATAGTATTTTAGCGCGTGCAGTAAATGGTATGAGTTCAATCGTTCTTAGTCATGGTGAGAGTGATATTAATCTTGACTTTGCTGATGTAAAAACTGCTATGAGTCATAGAGGTCTATCACTTATGGGGGTAGGAGAAGCTCAAGGTGATGGCGCAGCTCAAGAAGCCTTAAAATCAGCTATGCAATCTCCATTATTAGATGATATGGATATAAAAGGTGCGATGGGTGCTATTGTACATTTTACCATTCATCCAGATTGTCCAATGAGCGATATGACTGAGGCGATGGAGATTATTGAAGCAGCTGCTGATCCTGATGCAGATATATTCTGGGGTACAAAATGTGATATAAATATGCCAGTTGATAAAGTTTTAGTAACTTTAGTAGCTACTGGTTTTTCAGATAGCAATGTAGCTAAACTTCAACCATCTACCGCTACTGCTAATGCAACTACAGTAGCAGCTACTAAAGAGAGTACTCCAGTAAAAGCTGAAGAGCCAAAAGAGAGTATATTTAGTTATCGTAGAGTTTCAGGTTTGGATTTAAATATTAGTAGCGATGATTTAGATATTCCAACAATTAGTCGTCACCAATTAGATTAATAAATTTAGCCCCTTTATTGGTGGTCAAGCTTAAATTTGGCCACCAACTCTTAAATCTATCTTTTATTTATAACTTAAATTTAACTACAAATTCCAAAATCTACCTTTTATTTAAGCTAAACTGAATATAATTATAAATCTAATTTAAATTTAAGGTGGTAACATGGAAATTACACTCAATTTTTACTCCACTAATTATATTTACCAAACTAGCATAGCTATAGTAACCACTCCATTTAAATTTAAAAATAGTGAACAAATTCAACTTGTTACTAAAAATATTAATGAGCTTAAAAAAATGTGCGATGGCGTTGTAGTTATCTCAAATGAGAAATTAAGTGATATCACAGATAGTAAAGCTGACCCAAAAGATAACATTGAATCATTTGATACTATTTTAGCGAGTGCAGTCAATGGTATAAGCTCTATATTTCTTAGTCATAGTGAGTACGATATCAATATTGATTTTGTTGATATTATAACCATTATGAGTAGTGTAGAATGTTTCTTGACGGGTATTGGTGAGGCTCAAGGCGAGAAGGCAGCTCAAGAAGCCTTAAAATCAGCTATGCAATCTCCGCTTTTAGGTGGTATAGATATAAAAGGCACAATGGGCGCTATAGTTAATTTTACTATACATCCTGATTGTCCGATGAGCGATATAGCCGAAGCTATGGAAATTATAGAAGCAGTTGCTGATCCTAATGCTGATATATTCTGGAGTACAAAATGCGATGTAACTATGCCGATTGATAAGGTTTTGGTAACCTTAATGGTTGCTGACTTTTTTGATAATGTATTTAAACTCCAATAAAAAGATCTCTAGCTAAGGCATGGGAATAGATATTAGTAGTGAGAATTTGGGTATTGGCTATTATCAAAAATTCTCATAAATGCTTTATTGTTTAAATAAATTAAATATAATAGGTATTAATATTAAATTTTAAGGATTTAAATGGAAATTACACTCAATTTTTACTCCACTCTTTGTGCGATGGTTTTTGTTTTGTTATTAGGTACTTTCATCATCAAACATGTTAAATTCCTAAGAGTTTATAATATTCCTGAGCCAGTTGTGGGTGGGATTATTGTGGCTATTTTGTTATTTATAGCTAATAAATATATTGGGATTAGCTTTAATTTTGATGGTTCGCTTAAAGATCCATTAATGCTTGCCTTTTATGCTACTATCGGTCTTAGTGCGGATTTCGCCTCTTTTAAAAAGGGTGGAAAGGTAATTATCGGATTTTTATTTATTGTAACTGGATTATTGATTTTACAAAATTTAGCCGGTATCGGTGTGGCTTTGGCAATGGGTGAAAATCCTATTATAGGGATGCTATCAGGATCTATCACAATGAGTGGTGGGCATGGTACGGGTGCAGCGTGGGCGGCTGAGTTTATCAAAGAGCCTTATAACTACGCTCCAGCTATGGAAGTAGCGATGGCGGCGGCTACATTTGGTTTGATAGCAGGCGGAATCATAGGTGGGCCTGTGGCTAGATATTTGGTTGTGAAAAACAGTCTAAGCGGACATCACTTAGAAGAAAAGGTCGATCCAACTCTTTTTGAAAAGCCTGAAAAACGAAGATTGATAACATCTTCTTCATTTGTGGAGTCTTTGGCGTTGATTGCTATATGTTTGCTAGTGGGGACTGAGCTTAAAAAAATTGTTACATTTGTAACTATGCCTACATTTGTTTGGTGTTTGCTTACTGGTGCTGTGCTTAGAAATATCCTATCAGCAACCAAAATTCACACAGTATTTGATCGTGAAGTCTCTGTGATTGGCAATGTGAGTTTATCTCTATTTTTGGCATTTGCTTTGATGACTATCAATATAGCTCAACTTATCTCACTAGCACTTCCAATGCTAACAATTCTTATAGTTCAAATTATCCTTATGATATTATATGTTATATTTATCACTTTTAGATTTTGTGGTAAGAATTATGATGCGGCTGTGCTATCGGCTGGGCATTGTGGATTTGGTCTTGGTGCTACGCCTACGGCACTCGTAAATATGCAAACGGTAACAAAACATTATGGCCCAAGCCATATGGCTTTTATCGTTATTCCATTGGTTGGGGCGTTTTTCATAGATATTATAAATGCCTTTATAATTTCAGCAATGATGGGATTGCCTATATTTAATTAATCCCTAAGGCGGCAAATTCGGGGCGATACTCAAAATGCATTGTATCAAAATGCTCCCATCTGCCGCCCCAGATAAATCCATTTTTTTCAAATATCTCTACTATTTTATATGGAATTTTGTTTTGATAGCCATCTTTACTCCATAGCCAGTAGTGGCTATTTGCTACATTTATATCTATAGCGATTCCCCAGCTATGCGGTGATAGTCTGTTGGTTTGGGCTATATTTCTATATTTAAATGTTCCACCAATATCTTGAAGATAGATAATCAAATTTGGCTCATTTTTTACCAATATATCAAGCTCATCGCTGACTTTTTGTAGTGCTTTGGCTGCGCCATTGATGGAGTTGAATTTGATCTTTTGGTTTAGGCTATTTTTTAGCCAGATTACTTCACTTAGATTAGCCTCTACTGCTTCTTTGCTATCGCCATAAATTGCGTTAAAAAACTGCTCGTTTCTTATCCGTCCAGCGTCTATTAATTGAGAGTTTAAAGGCTTTAAAAGCGGGTAGTTTAGAGCAAACATATCTTTTATACTTGGGTTATTTAAAATATCGCTACTACCTATCTCATATGGCATATATGAGTTGTTGGCAAATATTATATTATTGTTTTGAAATTTGATATTATAACTATTTTGTAGGGCTAGTTTTGGATTTGGGGTTAAGATATTCATAGACTCTACAAGGCTTAATAAAAGCGCTTTTATATCACTTCTATCCTTGCCAATCTCGATATCAGTTATAGCTGTGCGACCTATGATTGCTCTAGAGTTGTTTTTGGTTTTTAAACCCCATGAAGCGTGAGTAACGCTGATTTTGCCATCTACTACGCCGGTGTAGAGCATGATATGGCCACGCATATACAAAAGCGTAGCATAAGGCATGCCAAATTCAACTATTTTGGCCTTTTTGGCTTCATCTGATAACTCTTTTAAATCTATTATTTGAGCGATTTGGGATTGTTGTTTGGAGTTTCGTGGTAGCCAAATTCCAAAACTAGCAAAATAGTCTTTGGTAAAAGCAGAGCAATCTCTAAGCTCATCGAGTCCGCCCCAGCCGTAATTCATCCCTATCATCTCATTTAATATTAGTTTAGCGTTTTTGGAGTTTAGCTCTAAATTTATAGTGGCGATATCTTGGCTGATTTTATAGCCTTGTGGGGTGATGAAGTTGCCATTTTCAATCTTTGTATATGGGACTAGGCCGCCGATTCTTGAGTAAAATAGAAATTTATTAGATTGATCTTTTATAGCGACTCTATCTTTGATAAATATGCCAAATTTGGATTTTCTAAACTCATTAGCCTCTTTTTTGTTTAGAATCTTGATATCGTTACTGGCTACAAAGCCGGTAAATGAGTCGCTTTGGATAAATGCCCACGCACCATCAAGGCTAAAATGTGATACCAAAACTGGATGAAAGGCTTCTAAATTTGAATCTTGTAAGTAATCAAATGGATATCCCTCGCCTGGCCTACTATCCAAAAATAGTCTCTCTTTGGTAGGAAAACTCCTAACGGCGGTATCTCTAAGGATTATTGCAGGTTTTAAAACTCTTTTATAAGCTGCGAAATTCGCATTTTGTCTGTGTCTATCAAACCACTCTTGATCACGCAAGATATGGCTCTCTCCATAATATTTTTGCTTATCATAAGTGTAGGTATTAAACGCCCACATAGCCTCATTTATATCCACATCAAATCCGCTATCCCAAACGCTAAAATATCTATTGATTAATTCATTATTATTTGATTTGAAGTTTAGAGTGGTATCAGGTAGGATATTTGCACTTTGATTAAAATCCAAATCAAGCCTTAAATTTAACTCATTTAGCGTATAGCTCTGTTTAGCGCAGCCCAAAAATATAAAAATTATTAGAAATAGTAGTGAATTTTTCATCTTTATCCTTAATATTTTTTGGGTATAATTCTAACAAAAATAGGATAAATAGTTTGTTAAATTGTATTATAGAGCTTCTTAGGGATAATAATCTATTTTTAACTGGTGGTGGCGGAGTAGGCAAGAGCTATACCACCAAAGAGATTATGCGAATTTATAAAGATAATGGTAAGAATATTGTAGCACTTGGTAGCACTGGGATTAGTGCTGTTGGGATCGGTGGGGTGACTATACATAGCTTTTTTAAATTTGGGCTTTGTGCTAATCATATGGAGCTAAAAGCTCTTGATCTTAAGCAAAAATCAAAGTTAAAAGAGTTATTTGATATTATCAAAAATATCGATCTTTTGATAATTGATGAGATATCTATGGTAAGTGCTGAATTGATGGAGATGATATCTTTGCGTCTGATGCAGGGTGAATTTAAAGGGCGGCTTATGGTTGTAGGGGATTTTTATCAGCTCCCACCTATTAAACGCCAAAAAGATGATATGACATTAATAAAATTTAACTATGCATTTGACTCGACAGCTTGGTATAATTTTAAATTTAAAAATATTGAATTGGTAATATCTAAGCGTACATCAGATACTCAGTTTTATTCTATGCTTTCACGCATTAGACTAGGAAATATTGATGCTGAAATTTACAAAAAACTAAGCTCAAAAATTACAAATGAGATTGCCAAAGATAGCGTAATTTTATATGGTAGAAATGCTGAAGCTGATGCATTAAATGCTAAAAAATTAGCCCAGATTCCAAATCAGCTTGAAACTATAAGTGCAAGTGGTAGAGTTTATGATGAGACACTGCAAAACGATGCTTATACTAAATGGATAAATAATCTAAATGTCTTAAGTGAGCTTAAGATAAAAATTGGTGCTAGAGTTATGTTTTTATGTAATAAATGGGGCGAGTATTATAATGGCGAACAAGGCATTATCAAAAATATTAATAAAGATGATAATGGCGTGGTAGTTAGCATAAGTGTACTAAAAGATAGCGGAAATATAGCCGATGTAGAGCCATTTACATATTCACTTTTTGAGTATGAAAAAGATGATGAAGGCGGTATAAAAGAGAAATTGCGGGCTGAATTTACTCAGTTTCCACTAAAATTAGCCTACGCTATTACAATCCATAAATCACAAGGTATGAGTATAAGGCGTTTGGTATGTGATTTAAATAATATTTTTGCTAATGGACAGCTTTATGTAGCACTATCACGAGCAATTAGCTGGAATGATTTAAGTATAATTTATACACGCAAAAGAGATTTTTACTCATATCTAAAAAGTGTAGTAAATATAGATAAATGCGTAGCTAGGTTTTATGAAAAAGAGAATTTTATAAAGGAAGGAATATGAAAAAAATTTTTATGTTTTGGCTAATTTTATGTGGAATTAGCTTTGGTGATGTGGTGAGTGTAGAGGGGTTTGAGAGTGATTTATACTCCAAATATGATGTAAATAATCTTAAAAAAATATCAATGGATTTAGAGATTATAACTAGAGATGATAATGTGGCAAGAGCGCCTATTTATGATGCTTTAAATATTGTTGTAGGTAGCTTTTATGCTGAAGATATTATGACCTCAAAGGGCAAAGAGAGCTTTAAATCTACTCTAACAAAATATATAGATAAAAAGCACTCTATAACAATCGATGATATATATATCATTAGGCTCAAATTTGTCGATGAAACTAATGTTCAAAAGATTCTTGATGCTATAAGAGATATGCACAACAAGGGTGATTCAACTCAGCCTAATTTGCCAAATTTACCAAAGATTGAAAATCAACTCTTAGATGGTAGATTTTAATAAAAATTTTAATTGCTAATAATATCGTAATTGCTTGGAATTTGTGGCGTTAAAATATCCTTGCTTATTATTTTATCTTTGCTTATTTGGGTAAATTCAATTATAGCTTTATTGCCTAGTTTATCCTCATAAGCAATGAGTTTTGGTAGTGAGTTTTGCGTTATAATATCATAGACTACATCTTCATAAACTGCTTGAAAATTATCATCGCTAAGCTTTTTGGCATTTTTTAGTATTTTAGTGATATCTGGAGAACTTTTTAGGTTAGTAATTATGGCTTGTTCTAATTCTGGTTCTATGATAATAACTTGATTATTGCTAAAATATATTAGTTTTTGCATTGGTGTATTATATTGCCAAAATGCACCAAAATCACTATCAATAGCTAACGACCCAGTATATATTATCTTTTGGTCTTGACTGGTGATAGTTTGAGTAAATTCGCCAATTAAACTTTTAAATGTTAACTCATTAGCTCCAAAAAGATTTAAAGATAGGATAAAAACAAGTATAAATTTTCTCATATTTTGCCTTAAATTTGAGTATTTTAAATAGATGATTTTAGCTAAATTTAGCAAATAAAAGCTTAAATTTAAGGGATTTTTAGATAAAATAGCGACTTATTTTAACTACAGGATATAATATGCTTTCATTCATAGCTAGAAAAATATTTGGAACTAAAAATGATAAAGAGATTAAAAAATATTATAAAAGAGTAGCCAAAATTAATGCCTTAGAATCAAAATATGAAGCCTTAAGTGATGATGAATTAAGGGGCGAATTTATTACTTTGCAAATCTCTTTAATAGATGGTAAGGTTACTAAAGATAGCATATTAAATGATGTTTTTGCTATTGTTAGAGAGGTCTCTAAAAGAGTTTTAAATATGAGACACTTTGATGTGCAACTAATAGGCGGTATGGTTTTAAATGAAGGCAAGATTGCAGAGATGAAAACTGGTGAGGGCAAAACCTTAGTAGCGACTTTGCCGGTGGTGTTAAATGCTATGGATAAAAAAGGGGTTCATGTAGTTACAGTAAATGACTATTTAGCCAAAAGAGATGCTACTCAAATGAGTGCTATATATAATTTTTTAGGCCTTAGTGTTGGTATTATAGTAGGTGGCGAGTATGATGATACAAAGCGTAAAGCCTCATATGATGCTGATATTACATATGGTACAAATAATGAATTTGGCTTTGATTATCTGCGTGATAATATGAAATTTGAACTATCTAGCAAGGTGCAAAGAGAGCATAATTTTGTAATTGTAGATGAGGTTGATAGTATCTTAATAGATGAGGCTAGAACTCCATTGATTATCTCAGGGCCTACTAATCGCACATTAGATGGGTATATAAAAGCTGATGAAGTGGCTAGAGCGATGGTAAAAGGCGAGCCAGCTGCTACACCACAAGATAAGCCAACTGGGGATTTTATAGTAGATGAAAAGAGTAGAACTATAATAATAACTGAGGCTGGAATCGCTAAAGCTGAACAGCTATTTGGTGTAGAAAATTTATATAATTTAGAAAATGCAATCTTAAGCCACCATCTAGATCAAGCTCTTAAAGCTCATAATCTATTTGAAAAAGATGTACACTATGTAGTTCGTGATGAAGGCGTAGTAATTGTAGATGAATTTACAGGAAGACTTAGCGAAGGTAGGAGATTTAGTGAAGGCCTTCATCAAGCCTTAGAGGCCAAAGAGGGTGTAAAAATCCAAGAAGAGAGCCAAACTTTAGCTGATATCACTTTTCAAAATTACTTTAGGATGTATGGAACAATTGCTGGAATGACTGGTACAGCACAGACTGAAGCAGCTGAATTTGCTCAAATTTATAACTTAGATGTAATCTCTATCCCAACTAATCTACCAATTAAAAGAGTTGATAAAGATGATTTAATATATAAGAGTGAAAATGAGAAATTTAAAGCTGTAATAGAAGAGATAAAAATAGCAAATGCTAAAGGTCAGCCAGTGCTAGTAGGTACTGCAAGTATCGAAAAGAGTGAAGTATTTCACAAAATGCTAGTTAAAGAGCGTATAGCTCACTCAGTTTTAAATGCTAAAAACCATGAAAAAGAGGCGCAAATCATTGCCGAAGCTGGAGCCAAAGGTGCTGTAACTATTGCAACTAATATGGCTGGTCGTGGCGTGGATATCAGAATCGATGATGAGGTTAGAGCGCTTGGTGGGTTATATATCATAGGCACAGAAAGGCACGAGAGCCGCCGTATAGATAATCAATTAAGGGGCCGTGCTGGTCGTCAGGGCGATCCTGGTATTAGTAGATTCTATCTAAGCTTAGAAGATAATCTCCTTAGGATATTTGGTAGTGATAAGATAAAAGCTATTATGGAAAGATTAGGTATAGAAGAGGGTGAGAGCATAGAGAGTAGGCTAGTTACTCGTGCTGTAGAGAATGCTCAAAAGAAAGTAGAGAGCTTGCATTTTGAGAGTAGAAAGCATGTCTTAGAGTATGATGATGTAGCAAATGAACAAAGAAAAACTATATATAAATATAGAGATGAGCTACTAGACCCAAATAGCGATCTTAAAGAGAAAATAATCTCAAATAGAGAAGATTTAGTATTAATGATGTTAAGCGAGGCTGATGTTATAGAAGGTGGGTTAAGCGAAGATTTTGATACGAATAGATTAGCTCTTGTGGTAAAAGAAAATAGTCTAATTGATATTGATCCAAATGAGCTTAAAGGTCTTGATTTTAATGAGCTTAAAGGATTGATTATAGATAAATTAGCTGCTGATTATGAGCTAAAGATGTCGCAAATAGATATTGAACAAAGAAAAGGGATTGAAAAATTGCTATATCTTCAAATTTTAGATGCTGCTTGGAGAGAACATCTATATCAAATGGATATCTTAAAAACAGGAATCGGCCTTAGAGGCTATAACCAAAAAGATCCCCTAACAGAGTATAAAAAAGAGAGTTATAATCTATTTATGGAGCTTGTGAGCAAGCTTAAAACAGATAGTGCAAGAGCCTTACAGGTGGTTAAATTTAAAATAGAAGAGCCATCGCAAGAGCCAAAATCTAAAGATATAGAAACGCCAAAAGAGAGCCTAAAAACCGGTAAAAAACCATCTCGCAACTCGCCTTGCCCTTGTGGTAGTGGATTAAAATATAAAGAGTGTTGTGGTAAGAGTGGGCCAAAAATCGGAGTCTTTGCCTAGTGGTTAAGTATCTGCTATTTAAATATCTACGATTTGATAAGTCTCAGCCATTTATCACACTATCGGCGATTTTAGCTTTTTTGGGGGTTAGTGTTGGGCTTATGGTGCTTATAATTGCTATGGCTATAATGAATGGTTTTGATAAAGAATTTGAGCGTAAGCTATTTACTATGAACTATCCAATCACGATTATAAGCTATATGAAAGGCTCTATCGATGATAGCGATGTAGCTAAGCTTAAAGAGCAGTTTAAAGAGCTTAAATTTAGCCCATATATCTCTACTCAAGCTATTGTAAAACATGGCAATAAGCTTGAAGGCGGTCTATTGTTTGGAGTAAATTTTGATTATGAAAAACAGATAAACTCTGTGGTAAAAGAGGCACTTAGCAATACTACTCCAAGTGGTTTTGAAATTCTTCTTGGCAAGGGAATTGCTGATGATTTTGCCCTTTCGCTTAATGAGAAGGTTACTATGCTATTTATGCAGCTTAGTGCTGGCGGGTTAGTATCTATGCCAACGATGAAAAGATTTAATTATGTAGCTAATTTTAGCTCCGGATTAATCGCATATGATAAGGCTTATTCTTATACAGATGTTAATGCTTTGGCTAAAATTTTAGGCTATGAAAGTGGTAGATATGATGGAATTCATATCTACTCAGATAATCCAAAGAGTGATATTGTCAAATTAAATCAAAATCTATCCCCAGGTCAAAGAGCTATTGGATGGTGGGAACAAAATGGTAATTTTTTTAGTGCTTTAGAGCTAGAAAAAAGGGCGCTTTTTATTGTTTTAATGCTTATTATTTTGGTAGCTAGTTTAAATATCATTAGCTCACTTTTGATGACTGTGATGAATCGTCGTCAAGAGATTGCTCTTTTGCTTGCACTTGGTGCTAGTAAAAGCGAGATTAAAAAAAGTTTTTTTGTTCAAGGTGTTGTAATTGGAGGAAGCGGGATAATTTTTGGTCTTATTTTGGGGCTTTTTGGAGTATGGTTGCTAGGTAGCTTTGATATAGTAAATTTACCTGCTGATGTTTATGGAAGCTCAAAATTACCAATGGAGTTAGCTTTAAGTGATTTAGCAATGATTTTGATTGGTGCGATAGTAATTGTTTTGCTATCATCATATTATCCAGCCAAAAAAGCTAGTAATGTAGATATTTTAACTACCTTAAGAAATGAATAAATTTACTTAGAGTTTAGTAGTTTTTGGCACAATATTAGGTTTATGTAGAAGGAAATTTATGGATATTACTCTATTTTTACAGCAGATGGTAAATGGTTTTAGTCTTGGATCCATGTATGCTTTGATAGCTATTGGCTATACTATGGTTTATGGTGTTTTAAGGCTTATTAATTTTGCTCATGGCGATATTATGATGGTTGGGGCATATGTGGCTTTGTTTTGTATGACTAGTATGGCGCTTCCTTTTGGATTTGCTTTACTTTTTGCAGTTGTTGTATCGGCACTTCTTGGTGTTTGTACTGATAAGATTGCTTATAAACCACTTCGCTCAGCTCCTAGAATTTCACTATTAATTACAGCTATTGGTATTAGTTTTTTACTTGAAAATGTGTTTCAAGTAGTGTTTGGTGGCACACCTAGATCATTTAATGTACCTGAGTTTTTTGAACAAGTAGTAAGTATTGGTGCGATTACATTGCCAGTTAGTGCTATTTTTGTACCAGTAATTACAATATTTTTATTAATGATAGTGTTGTATGTGCTTTATAAAACAAAATATGGCATAGCAATTAGAGCGCTTGCTTTTGATATTAGTACAGTTAATTTAATGGGAATTGATGCAAATTTAATCATATCTATTGTTTTTGGACTTGGCTCATCTCTTGCTGCCATTGGCGGTGTATTTTGGGCTATTAATTATCCTAGTATCGATCCATTAATGGGCGTATTAATTGGGCTTAAGGCTTTTGCCGCTGCGGTGCTTGGCGGTATTGGTAGCGTTGGCGGAGCTGTGCTTGGCGGATTTATTATTGGATTTACAGAGGTTGTAGCTGTGGCACTATTTCCAGATCTTGCAGGGTTTAAAGATGCTTTTGCATTTATCTTTTTGATTTTGGTTTTACTATTTAAACCAACTGGAATTTTGGGATATAATTTTGAAAAGAGTAGGTTTTAGATGGCAAGTAGATTTAAATTTTGGTTAGCTATTATTTTAGCAATTGGGTTTTTATTTTTCTGTGATGCGTATCTAGGCGAGTATAGTTTAGGAATTGTAAATAATATTGCTATATTTATTACTCTTGCTATTAGCTATAATCTTATAAATGGAGTTACTGGACAATTTAGTCTTGAGCCAAATGGGTTTGTGGCTGTTGGGGCTTATGTGGCGGCTATTTTGCTTCTTAATGCTGATTCTAAGCTATATCAATTTGATGCAGCTGAGCCATCAAATATTATCTTAGCTATTTATACTAGTAATTTTATTTTAGCAATGTTTGTCAGTGGTGTTTGTGCTACACTTTTAGCTTTACTGCTTGCTATGCCTGTATTTAGAGTTAGGGGTGATTATTTGGCTATTGTTACTTTGGGGTTTGGTTTTATAATTCAACTTTTAGCTGTAAATTTCCCTGCCTTTACAAATGGTTCAATTGGCTTAAATGAGGTTATGAGAGTTGATAGTAATGGAGATTTAAGTCGCTTTACAAATATTTTTTATAGTGGTGGACTAGCTATTTTTGCTACTGTTGTAATTTTAAATTTAGTATATTCTAAATTTGGCCGTGCTATGAAAGCCGTAAGAGATGATGAAGACGCAGCTATGGCTATGGGGATTAATACCTTTGCTACTAAGACTACAGCGTTTTGTGTAAGTGCATTTTTTGAAGGTATGGGTGGAGCTTTACTAGTTGGATTATTAGGTAGTGTTAGTCCTGATCAATTTACATTTATGTTTACATTCTTACTGCTTATTATCATAGTGCTTGGTGGACTTGGTAGTACTACTGGAGCTATTATTGGTACAGTGTTAGTAATTGGTGGTAGTGAGTGGCTAAGATTTTTAGATGAGCCTATGAATATCTTTGGCTATCAAACTGAGGCTTACCCAGGGCTTAGAATGGTTGTATTCTCATTAGTATTAATCTTTGTAATGCTGTTTGCTAGAAAGGGTATTATGGGGCAGATGGAGCTAGGGGATCTATTTAGAGGTAGACGCAAATGATATTAGAACTAAGTAAAATTTGTAAAAATTTTGGTGGTGTAGAGGCTATCAAAGAGACTAGCTTTGGTGTAAAAAGTGGAGAGATTTTTGGGCTTATTGGGCCTAATGGGGCTGGAAAAACTACTATGTTTAATATAATTACTGGAGCCTATGAGCCAAGCAGTGGTGAGATCAAATTTGATGGCAAAAGATTAAATGGAATTAAGCCAAATAAAATTGTAAATTTAGGTATTGCTAGAACATTTCAAAATATTCGTCTTTTTGGTTCTCTTACTGTCTTAGAAAATGTATTAATCGGCTTAAATAGCTCAACAAGATATAGTTTTTTAGAAGCTTGTTTGCATCTTGGTAGATTTGCTAAATCTGAAAGAATAGCCAAAGAGCGCGCTATGGCAATTTTAGAGCGTTTAGGTATTGCTAGATATGCTAATGAATTTGCTAAAAACTTAAGTTACGGAACGCAGCGCAAAGTAGAGATAGCAAGAGCGTTAGCAACTAATCCAAAACTACTTTTACTAGATGAACCAGCAGCTGGTATGAATCCTAGCGAGACTGATGAGTTAGCAAATTTGATATTTGATCTTAGGGCTACTGATGGGTTATCTATTTTATTAATTGAGCATGATATGAAATTTGTAAATCATCTTTGCGATAGGGTTTTGGTGCTTGATTATGGTAGGGTGATTTTTACTGGCTCGCCAGCTGATGCGGTAAAACACGAAGATGTTATAAGTGCTTATTTAGGGGATTTTATACAATGATAGATGTTAGAAATTTGCATGTATATTATGGAATGATTGAGGCTGTAAAGGGGATTAGCTTTTCTGTGCAAACTGGTCAAATAGTAAGCTTAATCGGCTCAAATGGCGCAGGCAAAACTAGCACTCTAAATGCGCTTATAAATTCAGTCAAAAGAAGTGGTGAGATAAATTTTTTAGGCTATGATACTAGCAGACACAAGACTCACACAATCGTAAAGCAAGGTATAGCCTTAGTGCCAGAGGGCAGAAGAGTTTTTATAAATCTAAGCGTAGAAGAAAATCTTAAAATGGGTGCTTTTAATAATGATGAAAACTATGAGCATTTAAAAGAGACTATGTATGATCTATTTCCAAGGCTTAAGCAAAAGCGTGATCAACTTGCTGGAACTCTAAGCGGTGGAGAGGCTCAAATGTTAGCTATATCTAGAGCTTTAATGAGTGAGCCAAAGCTTTTAATGCTTGATGAGCCTAGCCTTGGCCTTGCTCCTAAGATTGTAGGCGAGGTTTTTGATATTATTGAGAGGCTTAAAGAAGAGGGTATTACTATATTATTGGTTGAGCAAAATGCATTTTTAGCCCTTAAAACTAGTGATTATACCTATGTATTAGAAAATGGCCATATCGTTATGGAAGGTGTATCAAAAGATATGATAGGCAATGATGAAATTCGCAAAAGATATCTTGGTGCATAATTGTAAATTTAGATAGATTTAGAGTAAATTTAAGTATAAATTAGGGCGAGTTTCTTCGCCCATTTTATTAAAATTTATAGTTATATCCTACATATACACCATAGTTAAGTATGTTATCATAATCTTCTATACCAGTTGTTTGGTAGTCGCCTTTTATACCAAATTCAATCTCATTATTTTCAACAACTTCATAGATACCACCAAGTTTTACTTGACTTTCAACCACTACAAATAGATCTTTAATCGCTGCAACACTGCTCATTAAATCTATATCAACCAAAACTTTTTGCCAAATTTAATTATGTTTGCTATATAAAAAATTTAAATTATTAAAATTTAATTATAAAATAAAAATTATAAAATAGTAATTAAAAGTTACTTATAGTAACATTTATGGAGTAATCATCTGGCTTGGGCTTCCATTTATACTATGATAGATTGTGGTTTTGTATTTATATGCTTTTAGTTTTAGTAGTTTGCTTTGTAAATTTGGCTGAGTAGATGGGCTAAACCACGCATTATTGCTAATAGCTATCATAAATTTAGGATTATCCTTAAATAGCTCATCTTTGGTAGCTTCATAGCAGATAGCATTTCGTATCTTGACTCCATCTATCTCATAATCACTTACGCTATTAGCATGACTATAATCTACGGCTGAATCAAAGAATATCTCATTTATTAAATTTTTAATCAAATTTGGAAGTGGTATCTCTTCACCAAATGGCACTAATATTAGCTTGTCAAGTCTTTTTATTTCCCCTTTATCAAAAAGATAGGTTGAATTGTATATCTTATTATTATTAGCTCCTAGAGCTCCAGCTACGATGGCGATTTGATATGATTTTTGTTTTAAAACGCTAAGTAAAATTTCACTATGATCTAAAAATAGTGGAAATGAACTCTCAGGTAAAACCACAATTCTAGAGCCATCGCTTATAGCTTGATCAATCATATCAAGATTGCTTTTTACAATTTTATCTTTTATAGAGCGTTCCCAGATTTTATCTTGACTAATATTTGTGCTAATAAGTGAGATATCAAAAGGAAGGCTTTTAGACTCAGTTTTATAGTTGTAATTAATCGCTAAAGAGCAAATAAGCAATGAGATACCAATATATATATTAAATTTAATAGCTATAATTATAGATATAAGCACCAAAGCAAGAGTATAAATAGTAGGCTTAAAAATCGTATCGACAAATATCAATTCAAAATTCAACCAATCAAAGCCAAAAGGTGCCACATAACTAGCAAATAGCAAGAAAATAGCCTTGATATAGATACTCTCTAGCCAACTAATAGCTAAAAATATAAAGCCATATATTAAACAAATTCCCAAAATTTCAATAGGTATAAGATAGTCAAAATTATAATAAATCAAACTAAAACTAATCCAATAAAACCAAAATAATCCGATAAAAAACCCACTCCAAAACCAAATTTTTCTATCGCTTTTTAAAAGGATATATAAGCCTATAATCGCACTTAAAAGGCCTAAATTTGCTATGTATTTTAAATTTAGTAGATCCAAAAATATAAAAAGGGATAGCAAAATAGAGATCATAAAGCCTTTTATTATAAATTTTAATGTAAAATAGGCAACTAATTTTTTCTTAAAGGATTTACATGGCAGAAAATTCAATGCTAACTTCATTATTACCTCTTGTTGTATTGTTTGCAATATTCTATTTTTTGGTTATTAGACCACAGCAAAAGCAGCAGCGTGAGCATAAAAATATGCTAGCAAATCTCCAAAAAGGTGATAAAATCATCACAAATGGAGGCTTAGTATGCGAAGTGATAAAACCAGAAGATGATTTTATCAAAGTTAAACTTAATGATGATGTAATTGTCCGCATTGATAGAAATTTTGTCGCCAAAAAATTAGACAAAATAGAGTCAAGTGATGAGAAGTAGGGTAACTTATAGGCTTATAGTTTTTATCCTTGCTTTAGTGTTTGGTATATTTTTTTCTATACCAAGCTTTACTGATAGTCAAAATGGTAAAAAGGTAAGCCTAGGGCTTGATTTACAAGGTGGTTTATATATGCTATTAAGCGTCCAAACAGACGCAGCCTTAATATCCAAAATCAAATCAATAGCTTCAGCTATCAAATACGATACTGATAAAAATGATATCTTAGTAGATAGATTAAAAGCCGATGAGAGCGGGATTAGTATAGCTCTTTTAGATAGTGATGATATCAAGAAATTAGATGGAATTTTATCTAAAATCAGTGGTATTGAAATTCAAAAAGATGAGCTAAATTACAGAATTTTACTCACCCCGCAAGAGAAGATCGACACAGCCAAATACGCAGTAGATCAAGCAGTAGAGACTATCAGAAATCGCTTAGATCAGTTTGGCTTGGCTGAGCCTACGGTGATTAAGCAAGGTGAGGATAAAATTTTAGTTGAACTTCCTGGTATTAAAAATGCAGCCGATGAGCAAAGAGCTATGGATTTGATAGCCAAATCAGCGCATTTACAGCTCATGGCAGTGGATGAAAAACGCCAAGATATGGCTCAAACTATGAACGAAGATGAGGCCTCAGCTTATGGAGATCTACTATTAAGCGATGCTAGAAATCCAAGATATAAGTATTTAGTTAATGAAATTCCTGTTTTAGATGGTAGTATGCTAGTAGATGCTAAGGTGGCATTTGATAATCAAACAAATATGCCAATTATAAATTTTACTCTAAATGCTCAAGGTGCTAAGATATTCGGGGATTTTACTGGGGCAAATGTAGGTAAAAGACTTGCTATAGTATTAGATAATAGAGTATATTCAGCTCCATCTATTAATGAGAGAATCGGTGGTGGAAGCGGTCAGATAAGTGGTGGATTTAGTGTAGAAGAGGCTAGAGATGTGGCTATAGCTTTAAGAAGCGGGGCATTGATAGCTCCTGTGAATTTAGAAGAGAAAAGAAGCATAGGCCCAAGTCTAGGTCAGCAAAGTATCGATCAAAGTATGGTGGCGCTATCTGTGGGTGCTATTTTGGTTTTGATATTTATGGTTATGGTGTATGGTCTAGCTGGAGTTTTGGCTAATATCGCTTTGGTTGTTAATATAGTGCTACTTATAGCGGTTATGGCTCTATTTGGTGCGACACTTACACTTCCTGGTATGGCTGGTATTTTGCTTACTATCGGTATGGCCGTGGATGCCAATGTGATTATAAATGAGCGTATTAGAGAGCTTTTAAAAGAGGGTCACAATATCCACACTTGTATCCAAAAGGGCTATCAAAACGCTATGAGTGCTATCGTGGATTCGAATTTAACCACGCTTATAACTTCAGCTGCTCTATATGCTTATGGCACTGGACCTGTAAAGGGCTTTGCTGTAACTATGAGTATAGGTATTGTAGCCTCTATGCTTACGGCAATTTTAGGTACTCATGGGATGTTTGAGTTTTTAAGTCGCAAGATAGAAAAGGGTAGTAGCGTGCTGTGGTTTGGTTATAGGATTAAAAGGGGCTAAAATGCAGATATTTGATAAGGGTAAAATATATAATTTTATGAGCATTAGATGGGTGATGTTTGCTCTTAGTGGTGTGCTGTTTTTTGGCTCTATTGCGCTTTTATTTACCAAGGGGTTAAATTATGGGATTGACTTTGCTGGTGGGACGCTAATTCAGGTTAAATATCATGATAAGGATGCGCCAATAGATTTGATTAGGCAGAAATTTGCCACTAATGAAATTTTGAAAAATGCTAGTATCACAGAGTTTGGTTCAGCTAGCGAAATCACCATTAGATATACCACAACTAGTGATAGTTTGGGCAATAATCCTGGGGATTTTGTGGCTGATATGCTTAAAGGTAGTGGGGAATTTGAGATTCGCCGAGTTGATGTAGTAGGGCCAAAAATCGGTAGTGAATTAAGGCAAAAAGGTATAATGGCTATTGCGGTTTCGCTTATTTTGATACTTGTTTATATCGGTATTAGGTTTGAGTGGAGATTTGCAATAGCAGCTATATTTAGTGAAATTCACGATGTAGTTATCGTACTTGGGGCTATTAGTTTGCTTAGTATTGATGTGAATTTAGATACCTTAGCGGCGGTTTTAACTGTTTTAGGATACTCGCTAAATGATACTATTATTATATTTGATAGGATTAGAGAGAGGATTAGAGAGAGTAAATTTATAGAGTTATTTGGGGTAATTAATGAGTCTGTATCGCTTACTCTTTCTAGGACTTTGATGACTTCTGTGACTACGCTTTTAGCGGTGATTACGCTATTTTTCTATGGTGGAGATATGATACATGGATTTTCTACTATTATGATAATTGGAATTTTAATCGGCACTCTAAGCTCGGTTTTTATAGCAGCACCTATGCTAAGTTGGTTTAGATTTAGTGTTGAGGGTTATAGAGCTTTGATTGCTGCTAAGGAGCTAAGAAAAAAAGAGAAAGAGAAAATTCGCGCTATGTATGAAAAAGGTAGATTATAAGGAGTTTATATGGATTGGGGTAAGGTTATATTTACATTTTTTGCGCTTATGAGCTTGACTACTACGGCTGGGTTTTTATTTGAAGATAGTGCTGTGGCTCTGTTTATCGCTGCTAGTATAAATTTAATCTCAACTCTATTGAAAGTAGGGGTAAGAAATTTGCTCGCAGCGGAGCTTTTTGCTAGTTCATTGGTGGCTGATTTACACCTAATTCCTGCTTTTGTATTACTAATAACTGGCTATAGCCAAAGTATGGTATATACGCTAGTTATAGGTGCGATTTTGGCAAATATATTTTCTATTATTTTGATATTGATAGAAGCGTATAAAACTAGAGATGAATTTTAAGGATAGATAATGCAATATGTAGCTAAAGATATAGAGTATAAATGGCAAACTACTTGGAGAGATAGTGGTTATAGCGAGCCAAAAGATGATTATAGCTTGCCTAAAAAATATATTTTATCTATGTTTCCATATCCTAGTGGCAGACTTCACATGGGGCATGTGCGAAACTACGCTATAGGTGATGCCCTATCTAGGTATTATAGAAATATGGGGTTTAATGTCCTTCAACCAATGGGTTTTGATAGCTTTGGTATGCCAGCAGAAAATGCTGCTATAAAGCATAAAATTCATCCTAAAAAATGGACATATGAAAATATAGAATATATGATAAAAGAGCTTGATACCTTGGGGTTAAGCTTTTCTAAAAATCGCTTATTAGCTACTAGCGATCCACTATACACAAGATGGGAGCAAGAGTTTTTCATAAAAATGTATGAAAAAGGCTTAGTATATCGCAAATCCGCTGTGGTAAATTGGTGTGAAAATGACCAAACAGTTTTGGCAAATGAGCAAGTAGAAGATGGCAAATGTTGGAGATGTGGGCATGAAGTAGTTCAAAAAGAGATGCCAGGATATTATCTGAAAATCACAGATTATGCTAATGAGCTTTTGGAGTGTTTAAAAGATTTAGATGGCAAATGGCCAAATCAAGTTATAACTATGCAAGAAAATTGGATAGGTAAAAGTAGTGGGCTTGAGTTTGAATTTAAGCTTGATGATCGTAGCAAGGAGATTGCTAGTGAAGATGGATTTATGGTCTTTACTACTAGGGCTGATACTATTTATGGAGTTAGTTATTGTGCTTTAGCGCCAGAGCATAGCCTTACAAAAAAGATTTTAAATAGTGATAATACCCCAAAAGAGATAAAAGATAAGATCAAATTTATGCTAAATCAAAGTCCAAAAGAGCGCCAAATAGCCGATAAAGATGGGGTCTATCTAGGCATTAATGCTATCCATCCGATAACTAAAGAGCTAGTGCCGATATGGTGTGCGAATTTCGTCTTGGCTGAGTATGGTCATGGGGCTTTGATGGCGGTGCCTGCTCATGATGAGAGGGATTATGAGTTTGCTATTAAATTTAATCTACCTATTAAAAAGATAATAGAGTGCGATGAGTTGCCATATACTCAAAAGAGTGGCAAGCATATAAATTCAGATATGATAAATAATATGGATTATGATGAGGCCAATAAAACTATCATAAATTACTTTGAAAATAGCAGTAGCGGTAAAGAGGTTACAAACTACAAATTAAGAGATTGGGGTATCTCTAGACAGAGATATTGGGGTGCGCCGATCCCTATAGTGCATTGTGATAAATGCGGAGTTGTGTGCGAGAGTATTGAGAATTTACCTGTTTTATTGCCTGAAGATGTGAGTATCACAGGTGAGGGAAATCCGCTAGACAAGCATCCAAATTTCAAAAAGTGTAAATGCCCTAAATGCGGTGGTGAAGCTAAAAGAGAAACCGATACTATGGATACATTTTTTGAAAGTAGCTGGTATTTTGCTAGATATGCAAGTGATGAGAAAACTTGGGAAAAAGTAGCCTTTGATAAAAAAAGTGTTGATTATTGGATGAGTGTAGATCAATATATCGGTGGGATAGAACATGCTATACTTCATCTTTTATACGCTAGATTTTTTCAAAAGGTTTTAAGAGATCTTGGCTATTTGCGTGATAGTGAGCCTTTTGCTAGTTTATTAACTCAAGGTATGGTCTTAAAAGATGGCGCTAAGATGAGCAAAAGCAAGGGAAATACGGTTGATCCAGATGAGATTATAAATAGATATGGTGCTGATACTGCAAGGCTATTTATACTTTTTGCAGCCCCACCGCAAAAGGAGCTTGAATGGAATGATAGCGCTGTTGAGGGTGCTTTTAAGTTTATAAATAGACTTTATGATAGAAGTGTAAATGCCTATAAAACAGAGCAAATCCCATCTATAAATCACTCAAATTTAAACAAAGATGAGAAATACGCAAGGCTAAAAGTCTATGAAGCGCTTAAAAAATCAAGCGAGGTTTTTGAGAGTAGCTTTACATTTAATACCTTAATTGCTGCTTGTATGGAGGCTCTAAATGCCTTAAATGCTCAACAAAACAAAGATATATGGACGGAGGGGTATTATATAATTTTAAGTTTGCTTGAGCCTATTATCCCGCATGTCTCTTGGGAGCTTAGTAGCGAGCTATTTGGGCTTAAAAATCTTAGAAAAATCGAGCTTAAAAGTGAAGTTTTTGAGAGTGATACTATAAATTTAGCTATCACTATAAATGGCAAAAGACGAGCCGAGATAGAGATAGATAAGAGTTTAAGCGATCAAGAGATCATAAATCAAGCCAAAATCGCTGTATCTAAGTGGATTGGCTCATCTGAGATTATAAAAGAAATTTATGTGCCAAATAAGCTTGTAAATATCGTCATAAAGGGATAGAGTGAGATTAATTGCCATTTTATTGCTAGCGTTTTTTATCGCAGGTTGTGGCTACAAACCATCTAGCGTGGCAGCTAGAGATGCTATAGGCAGCAGTGTTTGGGTTGATGTGATAATTAGTAAAACTGATCCTGAGAGTACTGTGGTTATCAAAGATGGTATAAAATCAGCAATGCTTAGGCGCTTAGGTGTAAATTTAGTAGATAAAAATGAGGCTGATAGCATAATAATAGCTTCTATTAAATCGCTTACATTTTCAGCTATATCATATGATCAATTTGGATATGCTACAGCATATAAAGCAAATTTAGTAATGGAATATAGATTAAAGCAAAAAGATGGCTCAATAAAGAGTATTTTAACTAGCGGAGATTATGATTTTAGAGTTACAAAGCGACTAAATGATAGAAGATTTACCGATAGTGTTATTAGCGATAATGAGAGATTTGATGCTATTACAAATGCATCTTTGCAGTGTTTTGACGAGTTTGTAAGTAAGCTAGCTATGCAAGGTCTTTTAAATGGCAAGCCTAATCTCTGAGGTTATCAAAGATGTATTTAAGGAGGCGAGTGATAAGAATATTATTCTAACTCCAGATAACTATCATGAGTTATTTTGTGCGGCTGCAGCTAGGCGAGGGCTGAGTGCAAATGAGTGCAAGAGACTTGAAGGCTATATTGCTCGCTTAGATAAGAGTTACCAAGATGAGATAAAAAAGATAAATGTAAAAAGCATTGATGAGCTTTTTGCTTTTATCTGTTTTAGGTTAAATCGTGCTAATCTAAATAATATAGCTAAAATCAGTCAAGCCCAAACAATGCTTTTAAAACGAGTGTTGCATGCTATAAATTTAATGCACAATAATAAGGCTAAAGAACTAGCTAATTCAAGCTATTCTATGCTAGATGGAACAATTAATGTTGAGAATTTAAATTTAATCAGAGACCGATGGTTTGAGTTTGTTAGCCATTTTGATACTAATTACATCAAGCGACTTGAAAAATATGGAATCAAACAAAGTGATGATATAGAAACCATAATTTCTAAAATTGAGAAATTTAAATATAAAACTAAAGAGAAAAATTTAGAATATCTATCTTACTGCGAGTTATTAATTGCTGCTCTTGTACCATCTATTGCGCCTGGTGCAGATGATGATATAGCTAGAGTAAGTGAGCATTTAAGATCTAATCCTGCTTTATTAACTAGTCAAGCTATGGAAGAAGATATTAAAAAATGTATTTTAAAGCGTGTAAGATTAGACCAAAATGAGATAAAACAAAAAATTAGCGCCTTAGATGAGATTTTAAACAATTTAAATAAACAAATTCAAGATTTTGCTAATACTCTTTTAGATAATGGCAGCAGTCTTGATGGTGCGATTTTTGAGATAAATAGCATAACTAGCTATGATGAATATAATGCTATTAGACAAAAACTACAAAATACATCAAATTCACTTCGTAGTGAAATTTCGGCTATGGGGTTAAAGCTTAGCGATGATAGCAAGATAATTAATGGATTAAAAGAGCGTATAAAAGAGCTTGAAGAGATGATTGAGCAAAGTAAGACCGATGAGCTAACAGGAGTTAATAATAAAAATAGCTTTGAGATAGAACTTGCTAATATCGAAGAGGCTAGAGTAAAGTATGGTGTTGATTATAGCATTGTAGCTATTGGGATAAATTTACTAGATGAAATCAAGGCAAAATATGGAGCAAATGCCAAAGATGCAATTTTATCTACAATGGCTAAAATCGTACAAAATCGTTGTGTAAATGGAGAGTTTATAGCTAGAACAAATACGGATGAGTTTGTGATTTTGGTAGGTAATTTAGATAAAAATGCTACTAATAGCTTAGCTGAAATTATGATAAATGATATTAGTGGGTGTAAATTTAGATATAAAGATGAGCACATAATAGTAAGTGCAAGTTGTGGAATTGCTACACGCTCAGAGTGCAATAGTCAAAATGAGATGCTACAAAGGGTAAATTTAGGGTTGCAAACAGCTAAAAATGAGGGGATAAATTGTATACGAGCACTTTGATGGATTATGAAGCATTTTTAAATAAAAAGCCATTATATTATGATGAGATTGATTATACTAGATTTCCTAGGATATTTAATTTAGTTAAATTACACTTAAATTTACCACCTATAATCCATATAGTAGGCACAAATGGCAAGGGAAGTACAGGTAGATTTTTAGCTCAAATTTTAGCTGGAACTGGTAAAAAAGTTGGACATTATACTAGTCCGCATATTTTTGATTTTAGTGAGAGATTTTATAGTAGTTTTGAAGAAATTGATAAATTTAGATTAAATTTAGCTCATAATAGACTTTTAGAGATTTTTAGTTTACTTAATAATACTAGTGAAATAGTAGAGAGTTTAAGCTACTTTGAGTGGGCAACATTGATGGCTGGGGTAATTTTTGAGGGGTATGATTTTTTAATTTTAGAGGCTGGAATGGGCGGAGAATATGATGCGACAAATGCCTTTGATAAGTCTCTTAGTATATTTACCCCTATTGGTCTAGATCACATTGATATGCTTGGTAGTACGATAGAAGAAATTGCTAAAACTAAACTTAATTCAATGCAAAATCAAGCATTAATTAGTAGTGAGTTTGCCTGTATGGAGTTAGCAAATCAAGTCGCTAAGCAAAAAAGTGTAAGATTAATAAAGCAAAGTGAAATTTATGCTAAAGAGATTCAAAATTATGCTATTAAATTTAATTTACCAGAATTTTTAAGAGCAAATTTAAGTTTAGCAGTAAATGCAGCCAATATTTTAAATATAGAGAATTTAGCCCAAATTATATCAAATTTAGGCGCCTTAACTTTGCGTGGCAGATGTGAAAAAATAAAGCCAAATCTTATAATTGATGTTGGACATAACGCTCACGCTGCTAAGGCTATAGCTCAAAATTTACAAAATATAGGTTGGAGAGAGGTAAATTTAATATATAATGCCTTTGATGATAAGGATATCTTTGGCGTTTTATTAAGCTTAAAGCCTTTTATTGGTAAAATCCATATTTATAATTATAAAAGCTATAGTAGAAAATTAGCTACACATAAGATAACTCAAATTGCCAAAGATCTTGGTATTACATGTTGTGAGTTTACAAATTTAGATGAAAATGAGAAATATTTAGTCTTTGGTTCATTTATGTTAGTAGAAAACTTCATTAAGGAAGAGATTGAAAGATAAGATTGTTGTTACTATAACTGATGTCAATGGCTCTAGAAATTATTTATTAAGCCAGGTTTTAAAGAGAATTTTTATATATGTTATTGCGGTTTTATTGCTTATTTTTGTTCTTGGTGGGCTATATATGGGATATTTGCAAGATGAGACAAATGTTCTAAGAGAGACTAAAGAGGAGCTAATAAGTAGTAGTAAAAATTTAAATATAGAGTATGAAAATATAAAACAAAAGCTTTCAACCAAAGAAGAGGAGTTGATGGCTATAGAAGATAAAATTTCATTTTTAGAAGAGCAAATCGGGTTAAATGATGACTCAAATAGTACTACAATTGATGATAGATTAGAGCAGATTAAGCTTACTGTTGAGCAACAAAATATAATATTTTCAATGATTCCAAATGGCAAGGTAATAGAAGATGGCGGTATTACGGCAGCATTTGGTTGGCGAACTCATCCAGTGTTAGGGCATAAGCATCTTCACCAAGGAATTGACCTTAGAGCACCAATTGGAACTCCAGTGTATGCTCCAGCAGATGGAGTAGTACAAGTGGCGGGATTTAATGTAGTTGGTGGATATGGATATTTAGTAGTTTTAGAGCATAATTTTGGCTTTAAGACTAGATTTGCCCATCTATCTAGAAAAGATGTGGTAAAAGAGGGACAGTTTGTTAAAAAGGGCGAGCTAATAGGCTATAGTGGAAATACTGGTATAAGTACAGGTCCGCATCTGCACTATGAGATAAGATTTGTGCAGCGGCCACTTGACCCGATAAATTTTATCAATTGGAGTCGAAAAAACTATGAAGAAATATTTGAAAAGGAGAAGCGAGTAACATGGCAGTCTTTGGTAAAGGCAGTAGCAAATTTAACTCTGAAACAACCATAATATCAGAAGGCGCATATATAAAAGGCGAGTTAGCCTGCGGTTCAGTTTTATATATTGAAGGTCATGTAGATGGTATGATAAAATCAAATAACACAGTAGTAATTGGTAAAAATGGTAAGGTTACAGGAATAATATCAGCTAATAAAATTGTAGTAAATGGTATTTTTGAAGGAAATGTAGATGCGGATTCAGTGGAGATTTTAAGTGGTGGATTTGTGTTAGGTGATATTTGTTCAGGTAGCTTTAGCATAGAAAATGGTGGTAAATTTGATGGTAAAAGCTCTCTTAAAAAGTCAAATTCAATGCAATCGCTAGAGAATTTTGAGATAATTGACACAGAGGAAAGTGGTGCAAGCAAAGATATATGAGTTTTTTAAAGCTCATAGGGATAAATTTAAAATATTAATAGTAAGCGACGATAAGAGCGCTTCTAAGGCTTACGCAGCAGCGACTTATGCTGGGCGTGAGTGTTTTGTTTTGCCTGATTTTAGAGCTAAAAGAGGCGATGATTTACGGGCGTTTAATAGTGAGCTTTTAGATATTAGTAAAGCTTTAAGCAGCTTTTGGCAAAGTTCTAATCCAAATAAACTTTTAATAACTCCATTTCGAACAATCCTACATAAATTACCAAGCGCTAATCAATTAAGAGTAAAAAATATAAATTTTGCCGATACAATTGATTTAAATAGTTTTAAAAACGAAATGCTAGCTTATGGATATACTTTTGTTGATATTGTCGAAAGTAGGGGAGAGATTAGGATTAGCGGAGATATTATTGATATTTATAGCGTAGCTGATGAGTGGCCGTGTAGAATTTTGCTTGATATTGATCTAGTTGAGAGTATTCGTAGGTTTGACCCAGCTACGCAAAAAAGTATAAAAGATGAACAAAGCATCACTATTACTCCATATGTGGCTGCGCTTGATCAGACTGAATATAAGAATGCATTAAATAGTGCTGAGCATATAGAGTCAAATTCTCTTACGCATGATCTAAATTCGTTTGGATTTTGGGTAATTGATGGATTTATAAATTATTTAGAACAGTTTGAGGCTGTGCGTGATGGAGATATAGATTTTGATGAGTGCGAGATGGATATAAGCGCTCTTGAGGCGGTAACAATCTTGCCTTTAGCAAAATCATATAGGCCATTTGAAGGCAAGATAAATAATGAACTAATTAATTTTCACAAAGATAAAAAAATAGATATTTTAAGCTCTAATGAGAGTGCTTTTAGAGCATTGGGGCTTGATATTAATTTAAATTTAAATTTTATTCAAAGCGACTTAATACTAAATCTAATAAGCAAAGATGAGCTTATAATTAGCCTAAATCAGCCTATTTCACGTCAAAAAAGACGCAAGGCTAGTATTGTTTTAGATGAGTTAAAGATTGGAGATTTTGTCGTTCATAGCGAGTATGGAATTGGTAAATTTGCTGGTCTGGAGTTAATAAGAGTGCTTGGTAGTAGCAAAGAATTTGTTGTTTTAACTTATCAAAATAATGATAGATTGCTTTTACCAACAGAGCATCTTGATATGATAGATAGATACATCGCTGGAAGTGGAGCAGTAGTTAACCTAGATAAGCTTGGCAAGGCTAGTTTTGCAAAGCTTAAGCAAAAAGTCAAAGAAAAACTCTTTATCATTGCTAACAAAATTATTGCTTTAGCAGCAAAGCGTGAGTTAATCGAAGGTGTTAAAATAGAAGCCAATACAGCTGAATTTGCTAAATTTCAAATGGAAGCAGGCTTTTGCTACACTAGTGACCAAGATAGAGCTATAAATAGCATTTTAAGTCATTTAAAAAGCGGTAAGGTTATGGATATGCTCTTAAGCGGCGATGTCGGTTTTGGTAAAACTGAAGTGGCGATGAATGCGATATTTGCCTGTGTTAAGAGTGGATTTCAAGCGCTATTTTTTGTGCCTACTACCTTACTTTGTGCTCAGCACTACAAAAGTTTACAAGAGAGACTAAGTAAATTTGATATTGATGTAAGACGACTAGATAGATTTAGTAGCACAAAAGATAAATCACGCTTGCAAGCTGATTTGCAAAATGGCAAACCACTTGTAGCAATTGGAACGCATGCTTTGCTTAGTGTACAAAGTACAAATTTAGGACTGATAATAATCGATGAAGAGCATAAATTTGGCGTAAAGCAAAAAGAGAAACTAAAGGAATTTAGTGAGCATTCTCACATATTATCTATGTCAGCAACCCCAATTCCACGAAGTCTAAATATGGCGCTAAGTAGCATAAAAAGCTATTCTACATTAACAACGCCACCACTTGATAGGCTAGATGTTAGAACCTTTGTTAAAGAGTGGGATAAAGGATTAATTAAAGAGGCTATAATGCGTGAAATTCGCCGTGCTGGGCAAATTTTTTATCTTCATAATAAAATTGCTGATATGCCTAGTATTGAGCGTGAGCTAAAGCAGATTGTGCCGACTTTAAAAATTTTAACTCTTCATAGTAAAATTGATGCTAAAACTAGCGAAGATGAGATGATTAAATTTGCTAATGGTGAGTATGACTTGCTTCTTTGTACTAGTATTGTAGAAAGTGGAATTCATATACCAAATGCAAATACTATAATAATAGATGAAGCTAATAAATTTGGTATTGCGGATTTGCATCAGTTGCGAGGTAGAGTTGGTAGGGGTGCTAAGCAGGGATTTTGCTACTTTTTGGTTGAAGATAGGCAGAGTTTAAGCGATGAAGCGATTAAACGACTTGTAGCACTAGAATCAAATTCATTCTTAGGTAGTGGCGCCTTATTAGCTTATCATGATTTAGAAATTAGAGGTGGAGGAAATCTAATTGGTGAGGCACAAAGCGGTCATATAGAAGCTATTGGCTACTCTTTATATCTTAAAATGCTTGAAGATGAGATAAATTTACTTTTAAATAAAGATAATAAAAACGATACTCAAGTCGATATAAAACTAAGCGTAAATGCATTTTTAAATAGTGAATTAATTGCTGAAGATAGGCTACGACTTGAACTTTATAGACGACTTAGTAAATGTACTGAGGTAAGCGAAGTTTATGAGATTGGTGGTGAGATTGAGGATAGATTTGGTAAGCTTGATGTTTATACTAAGCAATTTTTAGATATTATTGCTATTAAAATTATGGCCGCTAAACAAGAATTTAAACATATTAGTAACTATGAACAAAATATAACATTAACCAAAATTGCTGGAACAAAAGTTGCTTTGAAATCGCCAAGCAAAGATGATGACGATGTCTTGGCTGAAATTTTGAGCTATTTAAGGAAAAATAGATGATGGTTTCAAGTGTTTCATACTACCAGCCAAATTATATGGTAGATAATCAACAAGCTGATGCAAAAACAGGTGATCAAGAGAGCCATAAGCACAACAATCAAACTCAAGCAGAGTTAAAAAAAAGATATAAACATGAGCTAAGTCAAGAGCAAAAACTTCAAGTAATAGAACTTCAAAAGCGAGATATAGAGGTTCGCAATCATGAAGCTGCTCACATGTCAGCAGGAGCTGGACTAACTACTGGGGCTAGTTATAGCTACCAAAGAGGCCCAGATAATAAGATGTATGCTATAGGTGGCGAGGTTGGTATAGATACATCACCAGGCAAAACTCCAGAAGAGACATTAAAAAAGGCCGCCCAAATCAAAAGAGCAGCCCTAGCACCAGCCCAGCCAAGCTCAGCTGATCTTCAAGTAGCAGCCACAGCTACAAATATGGAGATTGATGCTAAGATTGAAATTCAAAATGAATTACTAAAAGAGCAAAAGCAAGATAAGCAAAATGATGATAAAACTCAAAGTAATAAGCATCAATCTGAGCAAAACGAGTCAAATTTAATTCAACATATTTATCAAAATAAAAATAATCCATATGCGCAATATGATTATAGCTCTAGAGTAATAGGATTATTTTAATGAAAATAAAATGGAGAAATACCTATGCAGCACTCGTGCGAGATGGCAAGTTAAGACCGGTTAGAGATATTGCTAAAATTGAACTTGATAGTTTTGTAAATTTGCAAAGTCAAATAGAACAGCTTGAGCTTAATACAATTAAATTTATTGAGCACGGAGTGATAAATCATGCGCTTTTGTGGGGCGAGAGAGGCTGTGGAAAGTCTAGTTTAGTGCGTGGAATATTTTGTAAATTTATGGATAAAAACCTGCGTTTAATCGAGATAAGTGCTAGAGAGTTAAAAAGTTTGCATAAAATTCTTGATAAAATAAGAGATAAGAAAAAGTATAAATTTATAATTTTTTGTGATGATTTTGGATTTGAAAATGGGGATAAGGCTCTAATTGAGCTTAAAAGCCTCTTAGAAGGCTCGATTGAATCTCCGCCAAGTAATGCAATATTTTATGCTACAAGCAATTTAAAGCACTTAGTAAGAAGCCGCCCAAATAGCGACAATTATATTGTCGAAAAAGAAAATAGTAGAGAAAATTTAAGCCTAGCTGATAGATTTGGATTGCACATTAGCTTTTATGAGCTTAGCGTAGATGAGTATATGGATATTGTTTATAATCTTTTTAAAGAGTGTGATATAGATAAAAATCGCCTAAAAACTCAAGCGCTTGCTTTTGCAGCTAGTAAGGGCGTAAGAAGCGCAAGAAATGCTAAGCAATTTTGGCAAAGTATAAAGGACGATATTGAGAAGTGTTGAGCTATTTTTGGCACTTGATGGGGTTTGCGAGTTTGACTTTGAGCTAAATAGACATTGGTGGCCAAATTATGGGAGCTTTTGGGTTATAGTTGGTGCTATTTTAACGCAAAATGCTAAGTGGTCAAGCGTGGAAAAATCTTTAGCCAATTTAAGAGATTATGGGGTTAAAGAGCTATCAGATATCGCAAATTTGGATATCGAAGTTTTAAGCGACCTTATCAAGCCAAGCGGATTTTATAATACCAAAGCCAAAAGGCTTAGTATGCTTTGTAATAAAATTATAGATAAATTTGGTAATTTTGATGAGTTTGCTAGTAGCGTTAGCTTTGAGTGGCTCATAGCACAAAAGGGCTTGGGACTTGAGAGCGTTTATTCTATTTTGTGCTTTGGTTGCGGGCGTGATGTGATGGTCGTAGATAGCTATACTAATAGGATTTTAAGTGCTTTAGGGTATGAATTTGAGAGCTATGAAGAGGCTAGGGAGTGGCTAGAGGGTATCGATAGAGATGAGGTTTATAAAGCAATTGGTAATATAGGCGACAATGAGCTTTTTTGTCGTTATCATGGGGTTATTGTGGAATTTTGTAAAAGCCATTTAAAAGGGGCTAAATTTGATGATTTTGCTTTGAGTTTATTTAGTGAGATTTCTATCTAAATAGCGTTTAAATTAATTTCTATCTTTATAATTAAAATTCACAATAGCTTAACAAATATCATATATAATTACGCTGTATTAATTATTAAAAGGAATTAAGATGAAAAAACTCAGTTTAATAGCTATTTTAGCTTTAACAATTAGCGCAAACGCAGCAGGCTTTACAGGCGGTGCTAGCCAATCAAATACTTCAGGCTTTACAGGTGGTCAAGCACCAATGAATCAAGGTGGATTTTTAGGCCCTAGATATGGGGTAAATAGCGTCAAAGCGGCCCTTAGTGCGTGGGATGATACCTGGGTTGAGATAAAAGGCAAAATCATCTCTCAAGTAGGCCACGAAAAATATAAATTTAGCGATGGTAAAGATACTATTATCATAGAGATTGATGATGATGATTGGGGTGGAGTTAGTGTTGGGCCTGATGAGCTTATCACGATATATGGCGAAGTTGATGGCAACGCTCTTAAAGCAAATGAGATTGATGTAAAAAGAATAGTAAAATAGCTTCAATTCAACTTAAAAACTTACTCCCAAAAGTTGATTATAATAACTTTTGGGAGATTTTAAATTTAAACTTAGTAAAATTTCGTTACAATCCAAATCCAAATTCCAAGAAAAAGAAAAATAATGCAAGATATCTTAAAATCTATGAAAAATATAGCCGTTGTAGGCTTTAGCCCTAATGATACTAAAGCTAGTAATCAAGTAGGTTGCTATCTTATAGATATGGGTTTTAATGTCTTTCCTATTTATCCAAAAAGTGGTGAGATAAAAGGTCGAAAAATATATCAAAGTATAGATGAAATTTCAGAAAAAATAGATACTATTGTGATGTTTAGAAAGGCCGAATTTGCCACTGAATTGGCTAAAAAAGCTATAAATTTAGGTGTAAAAAATCTATGGCTTCAGCTAGGAATTGTAAATGATGAGGCTAAGCAAATAGCACAAGATGCAGGATTAAATTTCATACAAGATGCCTGCATAATGATAGAGCATAAAAGGTTTAAAAATGATAAGTCTAAATAAAATTATTCAAGCTAAACGAAATATTGATGGATTTGTGGCTAAAACTCCATTTGGCTTTGCTCCAAAACTAAGCAAGATAGCTGGTGCTGATATATACCTAAAAAAAGAGAATCTTCAAATCACAGGAGCATATAAAGTAAGGGGTGCTTTTAACAAGATTGCAAATTTAGATGAAAATGCCAAAAAGTGCGGTGTAGTTGCTGCAAGTGCTGGTAATCACGCTCAAGGCGTAGCAATTAGCGCTAAGCATTTTGGAGTAAAAGCTATAATTATTATGCCAGAGGCTGCTCCGCTTTCAAAAGTATCAGGAACTAAAGCTTTGGGTGCTGAGGTGATATTAAAGGGTAATAATTTTGATGAAGCTTATGCATATGCCTTAGAATATGCTAAAGAGAATAATATGAGTTTTATCCACCCTTTTGATGATGAGTTAGTCCAAGCAGGTCAAGGGACAATAGCTTTAGAGATGTTAGATGAGGTTAGCGATCTTGATTATATGGTTGTGCCTGTAGGTGGTGGCGGTTTGATTAGCGGTGTGGCAAGTTGTGCTAAGCAGATTAATCCTGATATTAAGATTATTGGTGTTAGTGCAAAAGGGGCGCCGGCCATGTTTGAGAGTTTTAAAGATAAGTGCCAGCATAACTCAAAAAGCGTTCGAACTATAGCTGATGGAATTGCTGTAAGGGATGCAAGTCAGATTACTCTATCTCATATTTTAGAGTGCGTTGATGATATGGTACAAGTAGATGATGAAGAGATAGCAAATGCGATTTTATATCTTTTAGAACAGCAAAAAATTATGGTTGAAGGCGCTGGGGCGGTATCGGTAGCGGCGATTTTGGAGAGTAAATTTGAGTTTAAAAAGGGCTCTAAAATCGGCGCTATATTAAGTGGTGGCAATATAGATGTCCAAACTCTAAGTGTAATTATCGAAAAAGGGCTTTTAAAAAGCTATAGAAAGATGATAATTAATGTCACATTGATAGATAAACCGGGTGCTTTAATGGCGCTTGGAGATGTTTTAAGAATCGCTGGAGCAAATATAGTTAAGATTGATTATGATAGATTTTCAACCAAGCTAAGTTATGGCGATGCTAAGATTACAATAACTTTAGAGACTAAAGGCAAAGAGCATCAAGATACTATAGAAAAAGCATTAAAAGATGCTGGATATGAGTTTACTCAGGAGTTTTAATTAATTTTTTGAGCTAAATTTAGATTTTAAATTTAGCTCTTATTAGTTATTTTTTGAGCTACGCTTTTGTTTGTTACTTTTTTAATCTCATCAAAACTTGCATTTTTAATATTTTCAAAGCTTCCAAAATAGTTAATTAATTTAATTATAGAACCTTTTGAAATACCTAAATTGGCTAATTGACTACTTTGTATATCGTTTTTTTGCCTAATTTTTTGATGAAAGCTAATGGCAAATCTATGCGCCTCATCACGCAAACGCTGAATAAATTGAAGTTTAATATCGTTTGAGTTTAGACTAAATTTGCCTATATTTGTGCAAATTTTATCATTTGCCTTGCCTTTAGCACGATGGGCTTTAGCATCAATTTTTTCTTTAGAAATTGCGATTATATCTACATTTGCACCGCTACTTTTAATAATATCATTAGCTAAATTTAGTAGCGCATCGCCTCCATCTATTACCCATAAATCTGGAGCTGATGATTTATCAAAGCTTTTGGCTCTATGAGTTAGCATCTGTTGCATCTGGTCATAATCATTTATATTTTGTAGATGCATATGGCGGTATTTTGCCTTATTAAACTCTCCATTTTCCCATACAACCATCGCACCCACAGGGGCTGCGCCAAATAGATGAGAGTTATCAAAAATCTCAATTTTTAATGGTAGATTATTTAGCTCAAATGTCTCTTGAATCTCTCGTGCTAGGGTGTAGTCATTTGTTTTTATATGTTTTTTGATTAATTCAATAGCATTTTGATAAGCTATATTTACTAGTTCTTTTTTTTCACCTATTTTTGGCTGGATGATTTGAAATTTCTTATTGTGGCGAGAGTTTAAGATATTTTCTAAAATCTTAGCATCTTCAAGCTTCATATATGTATAAATTTTAGTTCCACCAACTGGTTGCTCTATGTTAAAAGTATCTAAAATCATTGTAGAATATAGAGCCTCTAGATCTGATTCTACCATATCTTTAGCCGGTTTTATAGTATGAGTAGATGCGCACACTCTACCATCGCGCACGCTAAACCTGACCCCACAAACAAAGCTACTACTAATAGTTACACTAATTACTTCAAAATCTTCTAATTTAGCTAAATCGATTTGAATTTTAATAGCTGTATCGTTGATTGCTTTTATCTGATCTCTAATCTTAGCAGCCTCTTCAAAATTTTCATTTTGAGCTAAGTTTAGCATTGTTTTTTCTAAATTTGGTATTAAAAGCTCTGGATTTTTAATCTTTTTTATAGCTTCATCTACGATTTTAGCATACTCTTCTTTATTTATTAATCCAAGGCAAGGTGCGTGACAGCGTCCAATTTGATAAAATAAACAGCCCTTTTTTTCTCTTAAACAAGATCTTTTTTGTACTAGTTTAAACTCCAAATACAAAGCTTCTAAAATTTCATTAGCACCCCTAAAAAATGGGCCAAAATATTTGATATTAGAGCCTTTTAAAACCTTTCTAGTGATTTCAAATCTAGGAAAATCTACACTTAAATCTACACAAATATATGGATATGTTTTGTCATCTCTAAGTAAAATATTATATTTTGGATGAAGTTGCTTGATAAATGAATTTTCTAATATCAATGCGTCTTGTTCGCTTGAAGTTGTAATCCACTCTATATGTATAGCTTCACTTATCATTTTGGCTATTCTAGGGCTTAGTCTTGGGCTAGGTGAGGCATCAGCGTTGAAATAACTCTTTACTCGATTTTTTAAATTCTTAGCCTTGCCTACATATAAGAGCTTTGAGTTTTTATCAAAATATTGATAAACTCCAGGGGAATTAGGTAGGGATTTTAATTCATCGATTAGCATTTATAGACTCTCTAAGCTTTTCAAAAAGTGTATAAATTTGCTCATCTTTTGCACTGTTTTTAAATAATCCATCACTTCTTTCTATAAATATAGGCTTTTGTTGCGGTGATACTGCTTGAAAATTTTTTAGTTTTGTAATAAAGATTACTACACTATTTATTGGCTGTAATGCAC
Source organism: Campylobacter sp. P0103 (assembly GCF_002139545.1). Lineage (NCBI taxonomy): Bacteria > Pseudomonadati > Campylobacterota > Epsilonproteobacteria > Campylobacterales > Campylobacteraceae > Campylobacter > Campylobacter sp. P0103. The sequence continues at coordinate 42,491 of NZ_MJKG01000004.1, forward strand.
TATTTGGATTGTTGCTAATATAGGTGTTTAATAGGTTTTTTATTTGAAATTTGATACTATCATGATTTAGCTCAAATTTGGCGAGTGGATGTGTAACGGCTATGAATAAAATTCCATCTTTTTGATAGCTAAATTTAATAAGCTTACTCTTAGCTACACCTAATAAATTTAGTAAATTTCTTGCCTCTTTAGCAGCTTTTAAATTTTTATATTTAGGATCGTTGATAATATGATTAATAATCTCAAAACTTCGCATTTGGCTATTATAGCTGCTTTTTGCTTAATTTTTTTAGTAGGGTGTGGATATAAAGCAGATCCATTTTATACAGATTCGCAGCAAGTAAATGTGGCTAATTGATTTATCAGCCAAATTTAGATAGACTTGCACAAATTTAATTTTAGGATGAGTTATGAAAAATGCAGATATTTTGGTACTAGATTTTGGCTCGCAATATACTCAGCTAATTGCTAGAAGACTTAGAGAACAAGGAGTTTATACTGAGCTTGTACCTTTTAATGCTAGCATAGATACTATAAAAGCCAAAAATCCAAAAGGTATAATTCTAAGCGGTGGCCCAGCTAGTGTTTATGATGAAAATGCCTATTTTTGTGATGATGGGATTTTTGCTCTTGGACTTCCTATTCTTGGGATATGCTATGGTATGCAATTAATCGCTTACAAAAATGGCGCAAATGTCGCACCAGCTAGTCACAAAGAGTATGGCAAGGCTAATATCGAGATTATAAAAGAGTGTGAATTTATGAGTGGCGTGGTAGATAATAGCATTGTTTGGATGAGCCACTCTGATAAGGTAAATGAGCTACCAAAAGGCTTTGAAGTGATAGCTAAGAGCCAAAATAGCGAATTTTGTGTTTTTGGAGATTTTGAGCGTAAAATTTATGCTATGCAGTTTCATCCAGAGGTCGCTCATAGCGAGTTTGGGAGTGTGATGCTTAAGAATTTTGCCAAGATTTGCGGGTGCGATAGTACTTGGAATATGGGAAGTTTTGCTAAGACTCAAATTCAAGCCATTAGAGAAAAAGTAGGCAATGATAAGGTGCTTTGTGCTGTAAGTGGTGGTGTGGATAGCTCTGTTGTAGCAGCGCTTTTGGCTACTGCGGTGCCAGAGAATTTGATAGTTGTATTTGTAGATAATGGACTTCTTCGCACTGATGAAGCTAAGCAAGTTGAGGAGATGTTTAAGCTAAAACTTGGAGTGAATTTGATTAGCATTGATGCGAGTGAGCTGTTTTTAAGTCGTTTAAAAGGTGTAAGAGACCCAGAGAAAAAACGCAAAATTATCGGCGAGACATTTATAGAAGTTTTTGATGCTGAAGCTAAAAAGCACACTAATGTGAAGTATCTAGCACAAGGGACATTATACACTGATATTATAGAAAGTAGCGTTGTAGGGGCTTCTAAAACTATCAAAAGTCATCACAATGTAGGCGGACTTCCTGATTGGATGAAATTTGAGCTTATTGAGCCTTTAAGAGAGATTTTCAAAGATGAGGTTAGAGCGCTTGGCTTGGAGCTTGGGCTTAGTCGTGATGTGGTTTTCCGCCATCCATTTCCTGGACCAGGTCTAGCGATACGCATAATGGGTGAGGTAGATGAGCCTAGTCTTGAGCTACTTAGAAAAGCTGATGTGATACTTCAGCAAGAGCTTAAAAGTAGTGGTTGGTATGATAAGACTTGGCAAGCATTTTGTGTGCTTTTAAATGTAAGCTCAGTTGGTGTGATGGGTGATAATAGGACTTATGAAAATGCTGTTTGTATCAGGGTAGTGGATGCTAGCGATGGTATGACGGCGAGTTTTTCTAGATTGTCTTATGATCTATTAGAAAATTGTAGCCGTAGAATCATAAACGAAGTTAGCGGGATTAATCGTGTAGTTTATGATATCAGCTCTAAGCCACCAGCGACAATCGAGTGGGAGTAGAGCGGATTTTGTTAGATTAAAATATGATATATTTAATCTCAAATACACCTTTTGATGATGAGAGCGTGGAGCAAATTTCGCTTTGCGATATTAAATTTAATAAATTTAATATCGATTTGAGTGAATTTGACGCTCTTATAGTTACTAGTAAAAATGGTATTAATTCGCTTAAATTTAACTCTATAATCTTAGCTGATATTTTGGTTTTTGCTATTGGCAAGGCTACGGCACTATCTTGCAAGGAATTTGGCTTTACTCAAATTTACGAAGCGCAAAATTCGCACGGAAGTGAGTTTGGGGCTGAAATTTTAGAGAAATTATATGGTAAAAAAGTTTTGTTTATTAAGGCCAAAGAGACAATTTCAAATTTAGATATATATTTTAATCAAAATGGTATTGATATAACCGTGATTGATGGTTATGAGAATTTAATCTTAAAAAAAGATATATCTAGCAAGCCAAAATCTAACTCAATTTTGATATTCACAAGCCCGATTAATGTGAGGGCCTTTATCCAAAATTTGGGTTGGGATGATAGCTACAAAGCAGTTGCTATCGGCAAAGCCACAGCACAAGCATTAAAGCCATATACAGATCCTATAATCTCTAAATCTCAAACTATTAAAGATTGCGTAAAGTTAGCCAAATCTTTAAAGTGATAGCGACAAAAAGGCTAATCCTAAAATTATACGATAAATCCCAAAACTAATATAACTAAAATGCGCAACAAAACGCAAAAATAGCTTAATAACTATTAAAGCTACGATAAACGCCACAGCAGCGCCGGTTAAAAATATCCAAATTTGGTCTAAATTTGTAGCGAAAATCTCTCTATTTTTATAGCTATCATATATTGTAGCTGCTAGCATAGTGGGGATAGCGAGCAAAAAGCTAAATCTAGCAGCCACTTCACGACTAAGCCCACAAAGCAAACCGGTGATAATAGTAGAGCCACTTCTAGAAGTCCCTGGTATCATAGCTAGGCATTGGCTAAGACCAATTATAAAGGCTTGATTATAGCTGACATTGTGTAGGTGAATTGTGCTAGGAGTGTAGCTAGGGCGTTTATGAAATAGCTCAACAATGATGAAAATAATACCGCCGATTATCAGCATATAGGCTACTGTATTTGGATTAAATAGCTCTTTAATATATTTGTAAGCCAAAAATCCAATAATCGCAGTCGGTATAAATCCGATAATTAGCTTAATCCATAGTGAAATATCACTTGTCAAACGCTCTTTAAAGGCCCACACAACAGCCAAAATACTACCTAATTGAATAACTACTTCAAAACATTTTAAAATTTGAGTCTGCTCAAGACCCAAAAAGTGCGAAGTAAGTATCATATGGCCAGTTGAGCTAATCGGCAAAAACTCACTAAGACCTTCAATGATACCTAAGATTATAGCTGAGATTATATCCATTTTACCCCTTTAATATCGTGTTTAATTTGGCTAGATTTTGCGTGATTGACCCAGATGTATATAGTGCTGAAACAATGGCTATATAATCAATTTTAAGCTCTTTAACGATATTTAAATTTGAGCTATTTATCCCGCCTATTACTGCGATTTTACTAGTTAGGTTATTTTTTGCTTCTTTTATTATATCAAGTGAGCAAATAGACGCATTTGGCTTAGTAGGACTAGCAAACAAAGCTCCAAAAGCTACATAATCAGCCCCATTTTTTACTGCATCTTTAGCACGCTCTAAGTCATTATAACAACTTACTCCTATATATGCATTATAGCCTAAAATATCTCTAGCTTTTTGTAAGCTATCATCATCTTTGCCTATATGAACTCCACTAGCATCTACCATTTTAGCTAGTCGTACATCATCGTTAATTATAAATTTAGCACCGCTATTTTTGCAAATTTGGCTTATATCTTTTAGTAAAGCGATATCGTGATTTTGGCTTTTGTTTCTATATTGGATTATTTTGACCCCACCGGCTAAAAGCTCATTTATTTGAGCTTTTAGAGTGTTTAGTGGGGTGAAGTGTTGATCGGTTAGTGCGTAAATTTGATTCATTTAAGGTCATATTTGATTAAGAGTTTATCATAAGTACCGTTTTCTTTAACCTCTTTTAATCCTGCATTAAATTTAGCCAAGAATTCGCTATCTTTACCTTTATCAAATGCAAATGCAAACCCATCGCTACCATCTGATTCTTCTAAAAAGCTTATGATATCGCTATTTTTCTTAAGATATCCAAATCCTACTGAACTATCAACTATAACTACATCTACCTTGCCAGCTTTTAAATTCATAATTGAACCAGCAATACCTTCAGTTGGTATAACTTTAGCTCCTTTTATAGCGTGAGCTACACCTTCTTGAACAGTACCAAGCATTACGCCAATTTTTAATTTACTAAGTTGTTCTTGATTGGTTATATCTTTATTTGTAGCTAGTTTTAGATATAAATTTTTAGTAAAAAAGTATGGATCGCTAAAATCTACTGATTTTTTTCGTTCTGGTGTAGCACTCATACTAGCTGCGATAGCGTCTATTTTTCCAGCTTTTAAAGCAGGGATTAGAGCATCAAAGCCAATCTTTGTAAATTTATACTCAAATCCAGCAATTTTTGAAATTTCATCTATTAAATCGATATCAAATCCAGCAATTTTACCATTTTCGTTTATATAATCAAACGGAGGATATTCAGCATCAGAGCCTACTATAATTGTTTTAGCATTTAAGCTAACTGCAGTCAGTGCAATTACAAGAATAAATTTGAATATATTTTTCATTATTTAACCTTATTTTAGATTATATTTAACTAAAAGCTTATCATATGTACCATCGTTTTTTAATTCATCAATAGCTGAGTTGATTTTTGCTTGAAGTTCTTTGTGTTTGCCTTTATCAAATGCAAAGCTAAAGCCTTCGCTACCATCTGGAAGATGTAAAAATTCAACTAAATCTGGATTTTGTTTTAAATATCCATAGCCTATTGAGCTATCTACGATAAGAGCATCGGCTTTTGCGTTTTTGACTGCCATAACCGCACCAAATATCTCATCAATAGCCATAACCTTAGCTGATTTAATATCTTTAGCGGCTAGCTCTTGGACTGTGCCTAATTGGACGGATATCTTTTTGCCTTCAAGTTGCTCAAATTTAGTTAGCTCTTTATTATCAGCTCTTTTGATAAATAAATTCATAGTATGATAATATGGTTTGCTAAAATCAACGGCTTTTAATCTCTCAGGCGTAGCACTCATTGCAGCTGCTATAATATCTATTTTACCAGCTTTTAGTGCAGGGATTAAAGAGTCAAATGAGATATTTACAATCTCAATTTTAAAGCCAACTTTTTTTGCAATTTCAGCCATTAAATCCATATCAAATCCAGTAATTTGATTTTGTTCATTGACAAATTCAAATGGCGGATAAGCGGCATTTGTGCCTACTTTGATTGTTTGAGCATTTGCTGCGACTATTAGCATAGCGATGCTAATTAAAAGTTTAAATAGTAACTTCATTTTGTTCCTTTATTAGTGATTTAGTACTTTGTTTAAAAATTCATTTAATCTTGAGTGGGTAGTATCTTCAAATATTGCTTTAGGGCAGCCATCTACTGCAATTATGCCTTTATCCATAAAAAATATTCTACTAGCTACATTTCTAGCAAATCCCATCTCATGAGTTACTACAACCATAGTTAGCCCTTCATTTGCAACCTCTTTCATAATAGATAAAACCTCGCCAATCATCTCAGGGTCTAAGGCGCTTGTAGGCTCATCAAATAGTATAACTTCAGGTTTTAAAGCTAAACTTCTAGCGATTGCAATTCTTTGTTTTTGGCCACCACTTAGTTTGTGCGGATATACATCGGCTTTGGATTCTAAGCCAACTTTTTTTAAAAGTTCAATAGCTCTATCTTTTGCTTCAGATTCACTACATAATTTGGCTTGAATTGGAGCTAATGTTAAATTTTGCATTACAGTTTTATTGGCAAATAGATTAAAATGCTGAAATACCATACTTACTTTTTGTCTAATTTTATTAATATTAACTTTTTTATCTAAGATATTTTGGCCATCTATTATTATCTCTCCATCTGTAGGCTCTTCTAATCTATTTAAACAGCGTAAAAATGTACTTTTACCGCCGCCACTTGGGCCAATTACAGCTACTACCTCGCCTCTATTTATCTGCGTATTTATACCATTTAAAACGCATAAATCACCATAGTTTTTTGTTAAATTTATTGTCTTAATCATGTCTATTTAGCCTATTTTCTAATAATTTTGCCATAACGGAGAATAGTTTAACATTAGCATAATATACCACACCAGCAAATAAAATTGGCTCAGGAGTAAATAGTGTAGATTGCAAGCTTTTGCTCTGCATTGTTAAATCAAATATTCCTATTAATCCTACTACAGATGTCTCTTTAAATAAGCTTATAAATTCATTAGCAAGAGCTGGTAGAATATTTTTAATTGCTTGTGGGAATATTATTAGACGCATTGAAACACTGTAGCTTAATCCCATAGCACGAGCTGCTTCCATCTGACCACGATCGACACTATTGATACCACTGCGAACTATCTCAGCGACATACGCAGAACTATTAAGTCCTAGGGCAATCACAGCTGCATAGAAGTTATCGCTAAGTGTAGCAAGTATAACAAAAGCAAATATCATTAATTGTAAAAGTACAGGCGTACCACGAATAATATCTATATATTCATCTATAAAAAATGATAAAATTTTAATATTTAAGAATTTTAAAAAAGCTAATATAAAGCCCAAAACAATACCGATGCTAATCCCGCCAAAAGTAAGCATAATAGTAGTAAAATATGCATTTGTGTAGGCTGATTTTTGTGCTGATGTAAGCTCATTAGGAAATGTAAGCCACACGCCAATAACAATTATACTAACAGAAAAGATGAATTTAAAAAATTTTTCATTGAGTAATTTAGTCAAATTTATAAACCTTATTTTGATTTTCAAAGTAACTTGCAATTATACATTAAAATTAATTTTTTATAGCTTAAGATTTTTATATGATTATCTTTTTTATTGTTGATTTATGATATTTTTAATATTATAAAACATTAAGATATAATTTAATAGATATTATCAATAAGAGCAAATAATGAGTATAGAGTATTGCCAAATAGTGGCGAAGTAATAAAGCAGAGTAAAAACTCATCTATAATAGAGTTAGCTCAGCTTAGTAAAGATACAAATGATAGAATAAATAGAGCATTGCATAGCAGTATGCCTAAGGCTAAAATAAGTATTCTAAGTAAATATGATAATAGAATGCGATATGTGCGTGGGGGAGTAGCAATCTGTAATTATAACATATAGAAATTAAGGGGGTTCTTATAGTTTAAATTCAAAATTGGAACACAACTTGCTTGGGGACTAGCAAATTAACGCAGGAGCGATTATGCAAAATGGATATTATCAAGCAACTGGCGCAATGGTGACTCAGTTTAACCGCTTAGATATCATTACTAATAACTTAGCTAATGTAAATACTAGCGGATATAAAAAAGATGATGTGGTGATAGCTGATTTTGAAAGAATATTTAAAGAGACAAAGGATGCTTTGCCGCTAGAAAATCACACTAAAGATTCAGCTAAATTTCTAAACCGCACATTAAATAGAGTGCCACATATCAATGAGGTTTATACTGATTTTGGCACTGGTGGGCTAAAGCATACTAATAATCCGCTAGATATATCACTTGGCAAAAATGATCTATTTTTACTAGTAGATAGTCCATCAGGTATAAGGCTGACTAAAAATGGCTCACTAAATTTAGATAGCGAAGGGTATTTAGTTACAAAAGAGGGTTATAGAGTACTGCCTAGCAACTATGCTGCTCAACAAGGATCAAATAGAGGTATTCAAATCCCGCAAGATACTCAAATGACAGTCGACAAAGATGGTAATATTTACGCAGGAGATGAGCCTGTGGGGAGATTTTATATCGCTCAGCCTAGAGAGCTTAGAGATTTACAAAAAGAGGGCGATAATCTCTATAAACTAGATAATATCGATGGCCTAACTGACAATATTGAAAGTGGATCAATCGCTCAAGGCTATGCACAAATTTCAAATGTAAATCCAGTTAAAGAGATGGTAAGTCTAATTGAAACACAAAGAATGGTAGATATGTACCAAAAAGTTATGACAACACATATGAGCGACCTTAACCAAGATGCAATAAATAAACTAGCTTCTATGAGAGCTAATTAAAGGATAAGATAATGATAAGATCACTATATACAGCAGCTACAGGTATGATAGCACAACAAACACAAATCGATACAACTTCGCATAACATCTCAAATGTCAATACTATAGGTTTTAAGAAAAATAGAGCCGAATTTGCTGATTTAATGTATCAAACAATGCAATACGCAGGCACACCGACAAGCGCTACTACAATGAGCCCTACAGGTATGGAAGTAGGTCTTGGCGTGCGTCCGACTGCTATTACAAAGATGTTTGGGCAAGGATATTTCAAAGAGACAAGAAATGCACTTGATATGACAATTGCCGGTAATGGATTTTTCCAAGTCCAGCTCCCAGATGGTACTACAGCATATACAAGAAATGGGGCATTTAAGCTAGATGGCGATGGAAATATAGTAAATAGCGATGGTTATAGACTACTTCCTGAGATGACTATCCCAGCTGATGCTACTGAAATTTCAATAGGAACTGATGGAACTATATCAGTACTTCAACCAGGCAATGAAGAGATGACACAGATCGGTCAAATAGAGTTAGCTAACTTTATAAACCCAGCCGGACTTCACGCTATGGGGGATAATCTATTTTTAGAGACCGCAGCGAGCGGAGCACCAAATATCGGTAATGGCGGTACTGATGGCTTCGGTCAGATCAAGCAACGCTTTGTAGAGATGAGTAATGTCCAATTAGTAGAAGAGATGACTGATCTTATCACAGGCCAAAGAGCTTATGAAGCCAACTCAAAAGCTATCACAACAAGTGATGAAATGCTCCAAACCGTAAATCAGCTAAAACGATAATTTAAATAACTAAATTTGATATAGCCCTATTTATGGGCTATATTTACTGCTTTATCTGCTCTATCTCTACATTTTCTAAAGCTTTGATAAATGGCTCTATATCATAGGATTTGATCTTTTGCTCCATTGTTTTTAGATATTTATCTATGTTTTGTGGAGTTAGGATATTTGTTTGATTTTTTATAGCGTCGAGCTGGATTGAATTTAAATCTATGTTATAGTGGCTTAAATCGTTGTAATTAGCTATATCATCAGCATAATCTAAATCATCAAATCCATATACTTTGACATTTTCTAGTTTGCTAGTTTCTTTAATAAACCATTTTAAAATTTCGCTCCATGTGTAAAAAAATATTGAGTTATCGTCTGTAAAATTATTTTCTATTACATAAAATAATCTAAGATATGGTGGGATAATGATTGAAAATTTAGTATTTGTGTATTTTTTAATGAAATTAATTAAATATCGATTTATATATTCTTGTTGTTTGGTGATATTAATCATATTTGGTTTTTTGAGATTATGAAATTTAGAATTTTTGATTGCTAAAAGTGTTGGTTTTACTCTCTCATCATTTTTATGTTTTATCCAATTATCAAATCCACCAAATCTATGTTTATTTTTATTATACCATGAAGTAATATTGTGGATTTTATACTCACCTATACACTCTTCTTTATCTAAAAATAATACTATGCATTTTAACATTTCTTTATTTAGATAAATTTTAATATCATCAAACGGATTTTTATTGTATAAATAATCAAAATGTGATACATCTTTTTTTGAGATTTTCACATTATAAAATGGATCTAATGAGTATATAATGTGTTTAGGTGGCGGTATTTGCCTTAAAAGATAGTCTGTGATTACAGCACTTTCATTAAGATAACTATCCAATAAAGATATATTGACAAAATTTCCACCTATTTTTTGATTTGCTTGAGTGGCTGAAGTTGTCTCTAGCATTGAGGTGCCTATTATATATGAGTCAAATTTATAATGTTTTATAATCCCTAAAGCTTGTCTTCTCATATTTGTAAAAAATGTAGTCTCTCTAAAATATGGCTTATGAAATATCTGAAATGGGTCATAAATATATGTTAACCCAAGAATTATAACTACAAAAGGCAGTGGATATAATAAAGAAATAAATATAAATTTTTTCGCATTTTTATCTGACATGTTAAAACCTTAAAAATTAAAATATATAAACTCTACATATGGAGTTATGCTAAGTGTGATGAGTGCTATATATAGTAACAATCCAGCGAAAATTGCGTTTTTTAAATTTGGCTTAAATGAATTTAGCATCTCAATGCTATTTTTGCGCATTAGAGTTATGATTAGTGCGATGATAAGATATATGATAGTATCATTTCTACCGCCAATTTGCTCTAAAATAAAAGGAAATCTAAGCTTTTGTGGTAGTTCTATCCAGACAACCCCAAACATTCCTTTAAGTAAATTTAAAGCCCCATCTAAGTTTTGACTTCTGAAAAATATCCAAGTGATATTTAAAAAATTAAATGTTATAAACCAGCAAAAAATTTTATAGATTTTTGAATTTGCGTATCTTAATGAGATATCAAAATATAGATAAATTCTATGAATCACCATAGCAACGCCATGAAGCGCACCCCAAATCACAAATCCCCATCCAGCACCATGCCAAACACCGCTTAAAAATGCTACGATAAATAGGTTTCTTAGGGTTAAAAGTTTGCCGAATCTATTACCACCAAGTGGTATATATAAATAATCTTTTAAAAATCTTCCTAAAGTGATATGCCATCTTCGCCAAAAATCAGTGATATTTAATGATTTATATGGTGAGTTGAAGTTTATAGGCAAGATGATACCAAACATCAGCCCAAGCCCGATAGCCATATCACAATACCCACTAAAATCAAAATAGAGCTGAAAAGTATATGAAAGCGATGTTACCCATGACTCTATGATATTCATTACCCCGCCATTTTCTACATAGCTAAATCCAGCATTAGCCCACTTCGCAAAGCTATCTGCGATAAATACCTTTTTAAATAGTCCAATACTAAAGATAAATAGCCCTTTGGCTATGGATTGATATTGAGTAGGGATAGTCTCATTAGCTTTAAATTGTGGCATCATCTCTTTGTGATGGACTATTGGTCCGGCGATTAATTGCGGAAAGAAGCTGATAAACAAGCAATAATCTATAAAATCTATCTTTTTACCATGCTCCCTTAGGTCATTGATATCTACATTTTTATAGCAATCAGTTAAAAATGCGATCTGCTGAAAAGTGAAAAATGATATAGCTAAAGGCAAAACTATATGTGGCAAGGGGATATTGAAATTTAAATTTAAAATTTGATTAAAGAGATTGAAATTTTCTAATAAAAAATCTGTATATTTGAAAAACCCAAGTAAGCCAAGATTAAGGATAATTCCAATGATTAAAAGGCTCTTACCTCCCCCCAATTTGGCTAATTTGATAGATAAAATTCTACTAGCGATAAGGTAATTTATCAAAATCGACCCAACCAAAATAGGCAGATACAAAACATTCCAAAAAGCATAGAAAAATAGACTTCCTAGGACTAAAAATATATTAGAAGCCCTATGATAATTAAGGTATTTTAATAGATAAAATCCAACTATCATAACAGGCAAAAAGCCAAATATAAAAGCATAAGAGCTAAAAACCATAAATCTCCTTTTGTAAAAATAGCCCAAGATAATAGCAAAAAATTGCTAAATTTAATCTATAGTTTATTGGATTTTAAAATTTATTTTGTTATTCTTTTGGGATTTAATTAAAGGTATTTTGATGGCAAATTTAGTTAAGATTAGAGCCTTTGGCGAGTGGGAAGACCAAGAGCTTTTGATGCTTAGCATTCCGCATATTAATAGCGATTGGGCTGAGTATTTAGATGAAATTTTAGATAGCTATGAAGAGTTAGTAAGGGTGGTTAGTAATTACCAAAAAGTGCTATTGATCGCCCCAAATTCAAGTGATTTTGATAGGTTTAAAAAGTATAAAAATTGCGAATTTTTACAAATCGATACCGATGATACTTGGATTAGAGATTATGGTGCTATCGATGTGAATTTAGATGATGAGATTATCAGCTATGATTTTAAATTCAACGCTTGGGGCGGAAAGTTTAAAAGTAGCAAAGATAATGCACTAAATAAGAAGTTATTTGAGTATTTTGGAACTAAATTAGAAGAGATTAATTTGATTTTAGAAGGTGGAAGTATAGATTTTAATGGTGATGGAGTAATGCTTACAACCACTGAGTGCTTATTAAATGATAATAGAAATAGACTTAGTAAAGATGAGCTTGAGATAAGGCTAAAAGATCTGTTTGGGTTAAAAAAGATAATTTGGTTAAATCATGGATTTATAAAAGGCGATGATACCGATAGTCATGTAGATACTCTAGCTAGATTTATTGATAAAAATACAGTAGCTTATGCTGCTTGCTATGATAAGAGTGATGAGCATTATGAAGAATTAAATTTAATGAAGCAAGAGCTTGAAGCAGCTGGGTTTAATCTTGTAGCTCTACCATTGCCAAAACCTGTAATTTATGAAGGCAAAAGACTTGGCGCTACATATTGCAATTTTATATTTATAAATAATGCTGTAATTGTACCAACTTATGCAGATAAGGTGGCTGATGAATATGCTATAAATGCTCTTAAAAATGCTTTGCCTAATAAAGATATAATAGGTGTAGATAGTAGAGTCTTTATCAGGCAAAATGGTAGCTTACACTGCTCAAGCCAAAATAGATTTAAAAGGATAAAATAGTGAAAGTAGCATTAATCGCACATAGATATTATGGGGACAAAGATAGCACAATTAAGTATACTACACAGATGATTCAAAAAGCCGCCAAAGATGGAGCGCAGCTAGTCGTGCTTCAAGAGCTTCATCAAGGGGCGTATTTTTGTCAAGATGAGAGCGTGGGTAAATTTGATCTAGCAGATGATTATGAAAAAGATAAAATTTATTGGTCTAATGTAGCTAAGGATAATAAAATAGTGCTAGTAACTTCGTTATTTGAGAAGAGAGCTGAGGGCTTATATCACAATACTTCAGTTGTCTTTGATAGCGATGGAAAAGAGGCTGGCAAATATAGAAAGATGCATATCCCTGATGATCCAAATTTTTATGAGAAATTCTATTTTACGCCAGGTGATTTAGGTTTTAGGCCTATTGATACGAGTTTAGGTAGGCTTGGGGTTTTAGTTTGCTGGGATCAGTGGTATCCAGAAGCGGCTAGATTGATGGCTTTAAGCGGGGCTAAAATCTTGATATATCCAACGGCAATTGGATGGTTTGACGGAGACGATGAAGCGACTAAATCGGCTCAATTAGAAGCTTGGGTAGCAGTCCAAAGGGGGCATGCTGTAGCCAATAATCTACCTGTTATCGCTGTTAATCGTGTAGGATTTGAGAGCGATGAGTGCGGTGGTGGGATTAGATTTTGGGGGAATAGTTTTGTTTTTGATGCTCAAGGCGTGGAGCTATTTAGAGCCAATTCCACAGATGAGATCGTCCAAATAGTAGATATAGATATGAAAAAATGCGAAGAAGTTAGGCGATGGTGGCCGTTTTTAAGAGATAGAAGAGTTGAATCTTACGGCGATATCACAAAAAGATTTATAGATTGAGCCTATCTTTGAAATCAGGCATTAAAGAGTAGATAAAATCATAAAACTCCTTTTGGTGGTGCGCATAGATGAGGTGAGCTAATTCATGAAGCACCACATACTCTATAAATCTCTTATCTTTTTGGATTAGCTGGGTGCTGAAATTTAAATACCCTTTTTTACTATTGCAGCTCCCCCACCTTGTGTTCATCTTTTTGATTCTTATGGCATTTATAGGTCTATTTATTTTAGGATTATATATATTTATATACTGGTTTATTAGATCTTTTAATATGCTATTTGCGTAGTTTGTAAAAGTTTGAATATCTGGTGTAAATATTTGATTATCAATAATTTTAAAATCTGGTGAAATTTGAATTTGATAGCTTTTACCTAGAAATTTTATAGAGTTTGGGTCTGTTTTTGGGATTTTTGATAGGGTTCTTTCTATCCATTTAGTATGAGATGAGATAAAGCTTTCTATCTGAAATTTGCTTGCATTGAGTGGAGCTACTAGCTTAATATCGCCAGTTTTAGTAATCTTTAAGCGTAGATATTTTACCCGTTTTTTGCTATATTCTATTTTAAAACCCTCATACTCTATCAAGCTAATTCCTTAAGATTAAATTTCAAGATTTTATTTCAAGATTTTATTTAAATTATTGCTATATTTATTAAAAAATATTCAAAATTTAAGTTTTAAATTTAAATATTTTTTAAATAAATAGTATTTGATTTAATATTTGATTTTATTATTAAACTCTATTTTAGTAATGCTTTTGTATAATACTAGATTTAATTTTTTAAATAAGGAACAAGATGGCTAGATCATTTAGTAGATCAGACATTAGAATTTTGGGGCTTTCATCTCTTGGTGGAATGCTTGAGTTTTATGATTTTATTATCTTTGTATTTTTTGCTTCTTATATATCATTGCTATTTTTTCCGGCTGATTTAGATCCATTTTGGGCTATTTTTAATACATATGGCACCTTTGCTGCTGGATATTTAGCTAGGCCGATTGGTGGGGTGATTATGGCACATTTTGGGGATAAAAATGGCCGTAAAAATATGTTTATGCTCTCTATTTTGCTTATGGTTATTCCTACATTTTTATTAGGTATTATGCCAACATTTGAAAGTATTGGATATTTAGCACCAATTATTTTAGTTATTATTAGAATTTTACAAGGTATTGCAATTGGCGGAGAGCTTCCTGGAGCGTGGGTATTTGTTAGTGAGCACGCACCTCGTGGAAAGCTATATACTAGCATAAGCATTCTAACAGCAGCAGTTGTAGCTGGTATCTTGCTTGGTAGTTTTGTTACTATGATTGTTAAAGATATTTGGAATGATAATGAGATTAGAGATGGGATGTGGAGATTACCATTTATTTTAGGTGGTGTCTTTGGGATTATATCTATATATCTTAGAAGATATTTAAGTGAAACTCCAGTATTTAAAGAGATGCAAGAGAGAAATGAGCTTGATAAAATTCCTTTAAAATCTGTATTTAAATTTCATAAAATTGATAGTATCGCATCTATGCTTATTACTTGGGTTTTAACTGGATGTATTGTTGTTCTTATACTTTTAATGCCAAATTTTATGCCTAAGGCATTTAACGCTGATGGAGTTGAGTTAGGGCGTCTTACAACTATATATATGCAGATGGGTGCTATAGTTCTTTTATGTTTTGGTTGTTTCATTTATGGTAGATTAAGTGATAAATATGGTATTGCTAAAACTACTTTAGTATTGGCTTTATTATTTTCAATTAGTGTTTATGCCTATTTTGATGCGCTTTATAGTGGGGCGAGTTTTGAGATGGTTCTAGGGCTTTATTTGCTTAGTGGCTTACTGGCTTGTGTTGGTCCATGTGGAGCGCCATTTTTAATGATTGCAATATTTCCTAATAAACTTAGATTTAGTGGGATTTCATTTGCTTACAATATTGCTTATGCTATAGCTGGTGGTGTTACTACTCCATTTGCTACTGCTATGGTATTTAAATTTAACCCTATGTATTTGGCGTATTATATGGTAGTTCTTGGCTTTATAGCTGCTGGTTGTAGTATATGGTTTATGCTTAGACGCAAAGATCTTAACATATAGGAATTGATATGGCTCTTATTGATCTTATAGAAGTTAGTAAAAAATTTGGCGATAAAATTATTTTAAATGAGACGAATTTCAGTGTAAATGAAAAAGAAAGAATCGCCATAATAGGTAAAAATGGTGGCGGTAAGAGTACATTAATGAAGATCTTGCGTGGAGAGTGCGAGATTGATAGCGGTAGAGTGATAAGGCAAAACTCAATAAGTATTGAGATGTTAGCTCAATCACCTAAATTTAATGATAATTTAAGCGTAAAAGATGCATTAAATTATGAATTAAAAGAGATATTTGATGCTAGAGATGAGTATGAGAAAGTTTTAGCTCAAATGAGCAATGAGCATGAAAATCCTGAATTGCTCCACCTCCAAGATGGGCTTGTTAAATTTATTGAGTCTAAAGATGGTTGGAATATAGAAAATAAAATTGAGAGAATTTTAGATAGTTTTGGCCTTAGAGAGTATGAAAATAGGCTTGTAAATAGCTTAAGCGGCGGAGAGATACGCAGGGTAGCACTTGGTGCTTTAATATTAAAAAAACCAGATGTGCTTTTACTTGATGAGCCGACCAATCATCTTGATGTTTATATGGTGAGATTCCTTGAAGAGCTATTATTAGCCTCTAATCAAACAATTGTATTTATTAGTCACGATAGGTATTTTATCGATAGACTTGCTACTCGTTCAGTTGAGATTGAAGATGGAGCATTAAGAAGTTTTGATGGAGGATATGCTAATTATCTAACCAAAAAAGAGGAAATTCTAAGAAGCTTAGCTAAATCTCACGAGACACTAATAAAAAATTTAAAAAGCGAAGAAGAGTGGTTAAGACGCGGTGTAAAAGCAAGGCTAAAACGCAATGAAGGTAGAAAACAAAGAATCTTAGCTATGCGTGAAGAGGCTAAGAAAAATCCAGGATTAATTAGAAGAGTTAAACTAGAGCTAGAAAGAGCTAGTAAGAGTTTTAATGGTGGTGGATTAAATCAAAATCGCAAAAAGATGCTATTTGAGTGTAAAAATTTATCTAAAACTATAGATAATAAGGTACTTTTTAGCGATTTTAACGCTAGGGTTTTACAAGGTGAGCGCATAGGAATAGTAGGTAGAAATGGTAGCGGTAAATCTACTATGCTAAAGATATTGCTAGGAGAGCTAAGCCCAGATAGTGGTGTAATCAATCGTGGCGATATCAAAATTGGCTATTTTGATCAAAGCAGAAAGAGTATTAGTGATGATAAGTCCTTAATTGAGCTATTTTGCCCTAATGGTGGCGATCATATAATGGTTCGCGGAAGAAATTATCATGTGTATGGATATCTTAAAAATTTCTTATTTCCAAAGGAGTTTTTAGACAAATCTGTGGGCGTACTAAGTGGTGGAGAAAAAAATCGCCTAGCTCTAGCTCTTCTTTTTACTAAAGAATATGATTGTTTAATTTTAGATGAGCCAACAAATGATCTTGATATCGCTACTATTAATATATTAGAGGAGTATCTGCTTAGCTTTGAAGGAGCGATATTAATAGTAAGCCATGATAGATATTTTATAGATAAGATTACTAATAAGCTTTGGGCGTATGAAAATGGCAAAATCGAGCAAATTTATATGGAGTATAGTGAATACTTAGATATAGAAGAGGAGCTAAATCAGCTAAGTGATATAGAATCAGAGCTAGGTCAAAACATAGAAACTAAAGAGAAACAAAAAACATCTAAGGTTAAACTAACCTATAAGCAAAATCAAATCCTACAAAATCACCCAGCACTAATAGAAGCTTTAGAGAGCAGAATAAGTGAATTGAATCACGCTCTTTCAACCCCAGAAATTTACCAAAAAATAGGCTTACAAACTTTATTTGAAGAGCTTGAAGAGAAAAAGGGTGAATTGAATTTGCTAGAAAATGAGTATTTTGAGGTGCTTGAGCTTTCTCAAAATTAAGGGATATCAATGGTAGAAAATAGACAAACTTGGAGTTCTAGACTTACATATATTTTAGCTGTTGCTGGTGCTACTATCGGCTTTGGCGCTACTTGGCGTTTTCCATATTTAGTAGGCCAAAATGGAGGCGGAGCTTATGTTCTTATATTTTGTATAGCGATGATTGTTATTGGCATTCCAATGATTTTGGCTGAAAATGCCATAGGTAGAAGACTACATATCAACTCAGTAGATGCATTTGGTGGTTATGCAAATGGTAAAAAAGTAAATCCATTGTGGAAAATTGTCGGATGGATGGGGATTTGTGGTGCCTTTGGTATTATGGCGTATTATATGGTAATTGGCGGTTGGGTGTTAGATTATATATATAATATTATTGTTGGTGGATTTGATATTTCACAGCCAATTAGTGCTACTGTAACAGCTGAGTTTTATGAGACAAATATTATTAATTCGCCACTTGCTATTGGTATTATGACGGCTATTTTTGTGCTTATTAATTATATTATATTAGTAAAAGGCGCAGTAGATGGAATAGAGAAGGCTGCTAAATATCTAATGCCATTACTATTTATATTGATGCTAGCTATGGTTGCTAGGAATGTCACACTTGATGGAGCTATTGAAGGTATTAAATTCTATCTTACGCCTGATTTTAGTAAAATAACTATGAAGCTATTTATCGATGTTTTAGGTCAAGTTTTCTTTGCATTATCGCTTGGATTTGGGGTTATGATTACACTTTCTAGCTTTTTAAGAAAAGATGAAGATCTTATAAAAACCTCAGTAATTACTGGGGTTGTAAATACCGTAATTGCTGTAGTAGCTGGATTTATGATATTTCCATCTTTATTTACTTTTGGAATTTCGCCTGATAGTGGGCCTAGCTTGGTTTTTAAAAGTTTGCCAATTGTATTTTCTAATATGTTTGCTGGGCAGATTATGGCTATTGCGTTTTTTGGGCTACTTATGATTGCGGCACTTACTACTTCGTTGCCAATTTATGAGGTTATTATTACTGTTTTAGAAGAAAAATTTAAAATTAAACGCCATAATGCTATTGTGTTAGTACTTAGTGTAATTTTTGTAGTTGGCAATATCCCTTCTTTGATGGCGACAAATATCCTATCAGATATTACAATTTTTGGTAAAAATATATTTGATGCTTATGATGCTATTAGTGCTACTATATTTTTTGTGCTAACTTCTTTGTTTTGTGCGCTTTTTGTTGGTTGGGTGCTAAAAGATGAGGCTAAAGCTGAGATAATGTATGGAACGAAAAGCTCAAAAACTATTGTAAATATGTGGTTTTATTATGTTAAATTTGTAATTCCATTTATAATCTTAGTTGTATTTATTAGTAGTTTTTATAATAATTTTTTAAAGTGAGTTTTTATGCTTGAAATTTTAATTACTTTGTATGCTTTATTTACAATTTATAGAGTGGTTTTAAGTATCTTACAGATAAATTACATTAAAAGATGTAAGGAGCCAGTAGTATTGCCTGAGGCAGAATTTCATAATGCCGCAATCGTAGCAATACAAAAGCAAAAATTTGAGATAATTCATAATATTTTTCTATTTATTACTGTAGCTATATGGAGCATATGGGGCGCTAGTGCTTTGGCTTCTAGCCTTAGTGGTATAGAGATGGTTATGGTAAGAGATGCTTTGCTTGTTGCTTTATTTTTAGTCATTGGAGCAGTAATTAACCTACCTTTTGAGATATATAGTAAATTTGTAATGGATAAGAAATTTGGCTTTTGCAATAGCACAGTTGGGCTTTTTGCTATGGATTTTATTAAAACTATAATAATGATTTTTGTATTTGGATTTGGAGTTTCATGGATTTTATTAAATTGCTATGAGTTTTTAGGGCAGAGCTGGTGGATATGGGCTTTTGCGATTAGTTTTGGATTAATTTTGTTAGTAAATTTGATATATCCGACAATTATTGTTCCAATATTTAATAAGATTACTCCATTGCAAAATGATGAGTTAAATTTAGCTATAAATAATCTATTAAACTCATGTGGATTTAAAAGTAGTGGTATATATAGTATGGATGCTAGTAAAAGAGATAATAGATTAAATGCTTATTTTGGTGGGATTGGAGCGACTAAGAGAGTAGTATTATTTGATACATTAATAAACAAACTTGATAAAAATGAGATTATAGCAGTTCTTGGCCATGAGCTTGGTCACTTCAAACATAAAGATATAATTAAAAATATAGCCTTAATGAGTGCGGTTTTATTTGGTTTTTTTGCAATTTTTGGAAATATTCCAGTTAATATTTATACCGCACTTGGATTAGAACAAAGTGGTGGCGGATTGTTTATCTTTTTCTTGCTATACTCTTCACTTTTTATGGTGGTTGTAGAGCCTTTAATATCGACATTTTCTAGGTCGCATGAATTTGGCGCTGATGAATTTGGCGCTAATAAAACTAATAAAGAGTATATGATATCAGCTCTTAAAAAACTTGGTAAAGAAAATAAATCTTTTCCACTTTCTCATCCATTTTATAGTTTTGTATATCATTCACATCCAACCCTATTTGAGAGGCTAAAGCGTCTTGAGAATTTGTGATGGTTTGAACTTAGCCAAGGAATTTGGTAATCGTTTTGCGTACTTATTAATGGAGTTTCATTTAAAAAAAAGTAGAGAGTGGATATTTTTACATTTAAATGATGAGTTGGCTAAAAAAGATAAATTCATAGAATTATTAGATAGATATAAAAATGGAGAGCCATTAGAGTATATTTTTGGTTGTTGTGAGTTTATGGGAAGAGATTTTGAGGTAGGGCAGGGAGTTTTAATCCCAAGATTTGAGACTGAGATTTTGATAGAAAAAGCCCTAGAGATAGCTAGTAAATTTAATGCACCAAGGATTGCTGAGATTGGTGTTGGGAGTGGAATTATTAGTATATCTTTAGCCTTAGAGCTTAAAAATGCTAAAATAATTGCTACTGATATTAGTCCAGATGCACTCAAGTATGCTAAGATAAATAAAGATAAATTTCAAGTCGATATAGAGCTTATAGAGTCAAATTATCTTGATAAAGTTAATGGTGATTTTGATATTATTATCTCTAATCCGCCATATATTGCAGCCAATTATCCGCTGGATAAATGGGTTTTAAGTGAGCCAAAAACAGCATTAATAGGTGGTCAAATTGGTGATGAGATATTAAAAGATATTATTAATCTAGCAAAATCTAGAGCTAAATATTTAATTTGCGAAATGGGCTATGATCAAAGAGAATCTATGAAAAATTATCTTGATAAGCTTGATTTTCAAAGTGAGTTTTATACCGATTTAGCTGGATTAGATCGTGGGTTTGTAGCTTATAATAAAGGAAAATAATGGTTAAATTTAGAAGTTTTTATCTGCTTTTGCTTGGTATTTGTATTGGTGCTGAGCTTGCTATTGGGATATTTATGGCGCCTGTGATATTTTATCCATCGCAATATATTGGCGAAGGAGTTTTGAGCCACTATCAAAGCGGTCAATTAATGACTCAAGTATTTTTAAAATATAATGTGATGTTGACATTTATCTCATCGCTAATTTTTCTTTTTGAGATTATTAATTTGAAAAATAGCGAGAGTTTTAATTATAAAATTAGCGCATTTTTCTTAGCACTTATTATAACTCTTTTGGCTATGTCGTTTGTATTTTATTTCACGCCATATATTCTTCAAGCTCAAAAAATCGGCGCTGAAGCGACTGCTACGGCTGAATTTGCTAGTATGCATAAAGCTAGTGAATTTGTGATGAAAGCAATGATGTTGGCTCAAGTGGCACTATTTTTCATTAGAGTGCGTAAGGAGAGTTAATGGGATTAAAGGTTAGAATTTATTACGAAGATACAGATAGTGGTGGGATAGTATATCATAGCAATTATATTAAATTTTGTGAGCGTGCTAGAAGTGAGATAGTATTTGCTTCGGGAATTGAATTTAATGATAGTCGTCACTTTGTAGTTACAAAGCTTGAAGCGCACTATTTAAAACCTACTGTTTTAGGAGATATATTAGATGTTCAAACCAAGCTTGTCAAGGTTGGCAGTGTAAGTTTAACCCTAGCTCAAGATATATATAAAGTAGCAAACATTAAAGGAGAGTGCGAGCGTGAATTGATATTTCGTGCAAAGGTTATAGTAGGGTTTATTAGCGATGGAAAGCTCTCTAGACTTGAGCCAGAATTTGCTAGAGTTTTTGGCCGGTTAAATGAACATTAAAGCTAAGTAATAGGATTTACCTATTACTACTCATCAAAATAAAATCCATAATTTCCAGCACGCATAATATTTATATTGTATTGTATTTGATTATTTTGCATCTCTTCTTTAAAGATAGCTTTTGCGCTTTTGTTTATGTAGTTTAGATATATAAAATCCATTCCAATCATTGTAGAGTAAGCCACCCAATCATAATCAAGCTTTTCTCCTAAAATAGCACTAAGTGTCTCTAGCTGGCTATCAGGAGTCATTATGGAGTTAGCAATATACATATTTTTACGATCACCACTTTGAGTAAGGCTGATTAAAGCGCTATTATAGTTAAGCTGAGTTGAGAGCAGTATGTGAGGTGTAAGCTCAAATACTCTAAATTGCGAACTAAGTAGTGCGCTTTTAATTAATGGAGTATTTAAAAATATAGAGCTATTTTTAACTTTATAATTATTTTTTAAGAAATTTAGCTTTATATCACTACCTTCTATATTCTTAATATATGCTTCATTTGTGTTATTAGTAACTAGATTATTTAGCATATCTGAGACTCTACTACCATCGCCAAATGCGGTTATTTTATGGTTGGCTTTTGTTAATAGCTTTTGAATTTGTGCTTCATAATCAATGCCACCAAAGAATAAATTTGATCTTGGGTTTGAAATATTTTTGATATTGATTGTTGGAATGTAAAATATTAAATCATCATAATCATCGCTATTTACAATCTCTAAGCCGTTTGTTGTTAGTGGAGCAATAAGATATTTAAATCCAGCATTTTTTGCTCTGTTTATAGCTAAATTTAGATTTTCTGCACTCTCATCACCGCTATAAAATATCTCAATATGCGAACCAACATCACGTTTGAAAATATATGCAAAAACTGAATCACTTACTACTACAGAGTAGCTTTTTATTACATCTTGAGGAATTATTAGGGCAACTTTTATATCTTTGCGGCCAATCTCAATCTCTGGAATGGTTGCAAGCTTTTTAATACCAGCATAGTAGCTCTTAAAAGGTTCGCTCATAGTTAGCGGAGTGTAGATAAATTGGATAAAATCAACCCCACGAGATAACTCTTTTAAGCACTCTTTATCACATCTAGATTGCGAATTTGCCTGTATGACTGCTATAAAAATCATAAAAAATGAAATAATTAAATTTTTCATAAATATCCTTTTATTTTTTTTAAATCTGCTATAAACTCATTAGCTTTACTAGGATTTTTGTCTATCCAAGCGTTATCAAAAGTCGGCATATAAAGTGAATTTTTAAGTCTATAAATGCCACCTCTATGGCTCTCAAATGAGCCATTTTTAGCTAGTTCTTTAAAACAATTTAATCCAAAGCTTACAATAAATTTAGGTTTAATGATTGCAAGTTCTTGGTTAAAAAACTTTGTACAAATATCATTATAATACCAATTATTCTGCTTATTAATACATTTTAAAATATATGTAAAATATATCTCATTTGCGTTAAGTCCAGCTAAATTTAAATATCGCAAAAGCGAATCATCAGGAGTACAAAGACCATTTTTATCGCTTCTAACATTTGGACTATCAAGCACAAAAACTACACCACTACTAATATTTCCACTACCAATGACTGCGTTAGTTCGGCTTTTGCATAGCTGGCAAAGATTACAGCTTTTTATTTGTGTATTTAATAGCTTTAAAGAGTTAAACTCAGATATTTTATGTGGTAAAATCTCATCAAAGCTAACAAATTTAAAACCCATTGTACGCAATATCTCAAGCTTGTAAATGGTATAATTTTTATCCATTATACTACCAAAAAGCTATTTAATCTTTAATAAAATTTGCTAAATTTTCCAACTCTTTACCATCGAGTCTAAGATGAAAAAACTCATCTCTATTTTTAGCGCCAAGTTTATAATAAAACTCTAAACTTGGTTTATTCCAAGTCAAACACTCCCACTCTAGTCGCCCCAATCCTTCATCAATGCATTTTTTAGCAAGAATAGCTAAAAATTGTTTACCAATACCATTGCCACGGAATTTAGGCTGAACATATAAATCCTCTAAATATATCCCCGCACGCCCAAGAAAGCTAGAGAAGGTATAAAAATATATAGCATATCCTATGATTTTTTCGCTATGTTGGCAAACTAAAATGTGAGCGTATTTTTTTTCAAAAATAGAATTTTGAAATAATTCATCACTAAATTTTATCCTATCACTCATCTTTTCATATTCAGCCAGTTCTTTAACAAGATTAATTATATCTTTGATATCATCTTTTTTGGCGGGTCTAATTTTATACATTTTCTACCTTAAATTTTAAAATTTATGCTAGATTATAGCAATTTGGAGCTGAATTTGAAAAAAATTTGATTTAAAATCCAATAAACTATCTAAAATTTAAGTCAAATTTGATATAATTTCCCTGCCTGGATGACTCGATAGCATTTTTATGAAGGTCCAACAAATTAGTATTAGCGAAGATGTGCAGAGTGGTGTGACGCGACTTTGATTGATGCCTAACGGTTTAGAAGCTGCGACCTAAAGCTGCTGCCTATTTGCAAGATTGGCTTTATATTAGGGCCGATTCTACTATGCACCGACCATCTGGGTATTTTAAATTTATAGGAATTATATGAATATTCTCATTATTGGAAGTGGCGGTAGAGAGTACGCCATTGGACTTAGATTAACTCAAGATAACCAAACACATAATCTTTTTTTCTCGCCAGGTAATGGAGCAACTGCAAATTTGGGTCAAAATGTAGATATTAAAGATTTTAATGATCTTGCTAAATTCGCACTTGAAAATAAAATAGAACTTACTATAGTTGGTCCTGAAAATGCTTTAAGCGATGGTGTGGTTGATATCTTTAAAGCTAATAATTTAACTATTTTTGGTCCATCACGTGCTGCTGCAAGATTAGAGAGTTCAAAAGCATATATGAAGGAATTTTTAGCCAAAAATAGCATAAGAACAGCAAGATTTATAAATACTAATAATTATGATGAAGCGGCTGAATTTATTGATACCTTAGGCGATATAGTTGTAGTAAAAGCAGATGGGTTATGTGCTGGAAAAGGTGTAATAATTGCTAAGAGCAAAGATGAGGCTAAGACTGCTGTAAAAGATATGCTAAGCGGGGAAAGCTTTGGTGCAGCTGGTAAGAGAGTTGTAGTAGAAGAGTTTTTAGATGGATTTGAGCTTAGTTTTTTTGCTATTTGCGATGGAAATAACTTCGTCTCACTTCCAGTAGCACAAGATCATAAAAGATTGCTAAGCGGCGATGAAGGGCCAAATACTGGTGGAATGGGTGCTTATGCACCAAGCCCATTAGCCAATGAAGAGCTAATAAAAAGAGTAGAAAAAGAGGTAGTAGAACCGACACTTAAAGGAATGCAAGCTGAGAATGCGCCATTTTGCGGGGTATTATTTGTAGGATTAATGGTGGTAAATGATGTGCCATATGTGCTTGAATTTAATGTTAGATTTGGCGATCCGGAGTGTGAGGTTTTAATGCCATTAATTCGTGGTGAACTAGGTGAGATTTTGCACGGTGCAGCACTTGGAAAATTAAGTAAATTTGAACTAGAAAATGAGATTGCTGTAGGCGTGGTGCTAGCTAGTAAAGATTATCCATATAAAAGCAGTCCAGCAGCTAAAATAAGCGTAGAAAATATTCCACAAAACTCGCATATAGCATATGCTGGAGTGTCGTTAGAAGGCGGTAAATTATATGCGACAGGTGGTAGAGTACTAGTAGCTGTAGGTAAAGGAACGAGTGTAAAAGAGGCTAGAGATAGAGCTTATGAACTAGCTAAAAATATTCAATTTGATGGTATGCAATACCGTGATGATATCGGATATCAGGCGCTTTAATGAGAGAGAGCTTAGAAGAGAAATTATATAGAGAAAATATTACTATTGCAAGCATAAATAAGAGAGCTCTAGCTTATGCTATCGATGATGTTATCATATCTGTGCTATTTATGTTAATTTATTGGGATTATATCGCTAGAGCCAGTGATATTGGCGTTGAGGCTACATTAGCTGCGATATCAAATTTATTTTGGCAAATTGCGCTTATGAAAGTGGCGTATCATACATTTTTTATCTGGTACTATGCTGCAACCCCTGGTAAAATGTTATGCAAGCTTGTTTGTATAGATACTGTAATGCTATCTAGACCTAGCCTTAGTAGTAGCTTTTTAAGAGCTTGTATGAGGCTTTTGAGCGAGACGCTATTTTATATTGGATTTTTGTGGGCGCTTGGTAATTCTCAGCGGCAAACATGGCAAGATAAATTAGCCAAGACTGTAGTTTGTAATGCGTATTAGATTACTAGCATTTGCTGGGCTTTTATGTGGCGAGCTTTTGGCCAATATAGAAAATGTCGAATTTTTAGCTAGTGATGTGCAAAAAGATGGCGATATAATCAGTGCTAGTGGTAATGTTTTGTTATATTCACAAAACTACTTAGCTAGTGCTGATAGTGCAAAGTATGACCAAAAAAGTAATATTATAGAGCTATTTGGTAACGTAAATTTAATGCGTGGTGAGTATGAAGCCAGCCGCTCAGAATATGCTAGAATTAATCTTGCAACTAATGAAATGAGCTTTGATAGAAGCTTTGCAATTGACAAGAAAAAAGAGATTTGGCTTCAAAGTAATGAGAGTTGTAGTTCTGATGAGATGCTAAGTGTTAAAAATGCTATTGTATCTAGTTGTAATGTTAGCGATCCAGATTGGCATATAGGATTTAGTAGCGGTGAATTAAATAAACAAAGCAAATTTTTACATCTTTACAATCCTGTATTTTATGTTAAAAACACCCCTGTGATGTATCTACCATATTTTGGTTTTAGCACTGATAAGACTAGAAGAACTGGACTTTTAACTCCACAGTTGTCATATAGTGGAGATGAAGGACTGGTGTATTTACAGCCAATTTATGTGGCTGAGTATAATGAATGGGATTTAGAATTTGACCCGCAAATCCGTACAAATAGAGGGGTTGGGCTATATTCAACTTTTAGATTTGCTGATTCACCGTACTCTAATGGATATATTCGTTCTGGAATATTTAATGAGAGAAGTGAGTATAAAAATCGTGAGAATTTAAAAAATAAACAGCATCGTGGAATTGAGTTAGGCTATGATAGAGATAGGTTAATTAGTTATTTAATTGATGGTGATTTTAAAGAGGGCTTGTGGCTTGAATTTGTAAATCTAAATGATATTGATTATTTAAATTTACGTGGTAGAGATGGATCTAGTCATGCCTCACTAGTAGAATCTAGATTAAATTATTTTATTGCTACAGATAATCACTATCTAGGTACATATGCTAAATACTATATTGATACGGCAAAAATCGGTACAAAATATGGTAATGATGATACGCTTCAAGAGCTACCAAAGGTGCAATATCATAGCTTTTTTAATACCTTTATAGTGCCAAATTTGACTTATTCATTTGATGTTAAATATCATAATTACACTAGAGAAATTGGCGTAAGTGCTAATCAATATGAGATTGATATTCCTTTGGGATTACAGTTTGGATTATTTGATGATTATGTAAATTTATATATTAGTGAGAATTTATACGCTTCACATGTTGATTATAACAGAGCAAAGTACTATGATGGCAGTGATTTTTACAATAATCATTATGATGATATAATTAACCATTATCATAGAATCTTGTTAGAAAATGATATGTCAAGGGCATTTAGCAGCTTTTATCATACTATAAATTTTAAATTTGATTATATTAAACCAGGGTATAATAATGGTGATATCAACGAAAAGCTATTAAAGTATTATATGATAAAAGATGGCGCAACCTATGATCCAAATAATCTAGCACTATTTGAAGATAACTTTATCGATAGAGTTTCAAATAGCTTTACAACTGAGCGAATAACATTTGATGGAACTCAATTTTTTTACGATGTTAATGGCCAAAAAGTGCTAAGACACAGCGTAAAAGAGAGCTATGATTTTGATAGAGATGAGTTTGAGAGTTTTGAGAATCGAATAAATCTATATTATGGTAATTTTGATTTTGGTAATAAAATAGAATATTCGCATTTAGATCATGATATCGCAAAGATTCAAACCGGTATATCATATAGCGGAACTAAAATTGCTACTAGAATCTGGCATACATATGATAAAAACTTTTATGATGGCGATGCATATGATAAGGAGAGCTATCTAAGTGGCAATGCAAGTTTAAAACTTCCATATAATTATGAGATATTTGCAGGTGTGGATTATGATCTGCAAAGGGATTATACTAAAATGTGGCAAGGCGGTATCCACTATAAAAGAAAATGCTGGGATTATAGCTTAATTTATAAAGAAGATATCGAACCTAAAAATACTAGCGCTGGATTAGAGTCTAAAAAAAGCCAGGGCGTGTATCTATATTTTAGCTTCTATCCATTAGGGGATGTGGGATATGATTTTTCCATTGAACAAGATAATAAGGCCACAAATTGATAAGCCCAAATGATCTTAAATTTCAAGATGAACTAGATGCAGCAAGTAAATTGCTAGATGTATTGCCACATAATGAGCTAATATCTGGCGATTTTGTCGTAGTTTGTTCATCTTTAGATAGTGTTGTTTTGGCTAATGCTATTGCTAATGAGCTAGATCTTAGTTATGAGCTGTTTTTTAGTGAGCGACTTTATGCACCAAATAATCCTGAGTGTGAAATTGCTATAGTTAGCGAGACTGAGGAGATTGTTTATAACAGTGAATTGGTTAATGCTTTTGATATAAGCTTAGATTTTATTTATGGTGAAGCACACCGTAAATATGAGGAAAAAATTTTAAAAAATGTTTATAAATATCGTAAAGGTAAGCTTTTAGAAAATCTTCAAGGTAGAAATATTTTATTAGTTGATTTAGGATGTCAAACAGGTATTACAGCACTTGTATGCATTAAATCGTTAATAAATTTAAATGTAAAATCTATAACATATGGCACTCCACTTATAGCAGCTGATATATTATCATACTTTAATACCTTGGTTGATAGTTTATATTATGCTAAAAAGATAAGCAATTTTGTGGATGTAGATTTTTATTACAATTCTAGAGTTGCAGTAGAGTCGGCTATGTCTATTTTAGAAGATAGTCCGCACTATTTACCACTACAAAAAATACAAAAATCAAAGGAGATATAAATGCAGTGCAGTATAGAAGTAAATAATCAAATTCAAATTTTTGATCTAAATAAAGTTGCTAAACAAGCTAGCGGAGCAGTGCTTTTAAGGGTAAAAAATACCGTAGTACTAGCTACAATAGCAAGAGAAGATACTCAAGTTGAAGAGGATTTTTTGCCTTTGACTGTTCAGTATTTAGAAAAACAATATGCAGCTGGTAGAATTCCTGGCGGGTATGTCAAGCGTGAGACAAAGCCAGGGGATTTTGAAACTCTTACTAGTCGTATAATAGATAGAAGTCTTCGTCCATTATTTCCAAAAGGCTATGCATATCCTACTCAAATAGTAGTTATGGTATTAAGTGCTGATCCTGAGGTGGATTTACAAGTTGTAGGATTAAATGCAGCGAGCGTGGCTTTGTATTTAAGCGATATTCCAGTTGAGCGTCCAGTATGCGGGGTTAGAGTTGGACATATTGATGGAGAGTTTGTATTAAATCCTAGTAATTCAGAGCTTAAAAAATCTACACTTGATCTATATGTAGCTGGGGTTAAAGATGAACTTTTGATGATTGAGATGAGAAGCTTACCGACATTAACTAATGATATAACCTCTATGATAGCGATGGATCCAGTGGTGGATATGGGTCTATGTAGTGAGTTTATTCAAAAGCAATCAATGAATGAATTTGATGAATCTAAGATGCTTGAAGCGATTAAATTCGCTAATGAAGCTATCATAAATGGCTCTAATGCCTATGAAGAGGCCTTTAAAGATTATAAAAAACCAGCAGCAAATTTGGAGTATAAAAGCGAGATAGAAAATAACGATATCGCAATTTATATAGATGAGTTTTATAAAACTGAAGTTAAAAATGCTATAAATCAGATGGCAAAAAGTGAAAGAGCAAGTGAATTAGTTAAAATAGCTAATCAAATTGCCCTTAGCGATACAGCTATAAGCGAAGGCTGGGATAAGAATTTAATACTAAATATATTAGGTAAATATAAGAAGAAAATCGTAAGAGAACAGATAATAAATGAATCAAAAAGAGCTGATGGTAGAGGGCTTAAAGATGTTCGTCCAATTAGTATCGAGACAAATATATTGCCAAATGCACATGGTAGTTGTCTATTTACAAGAGGGCAAACACAAGCTTTAGTAGTAGCTACCTTAGGGACTGATAGTGACGCACAAATGAGCGAGATATTAACAGAAAAGGGCGTTGTAGCAGAGAAATTTATGTTTAATTATAATTTTCCAGGCTTTAGCGTAGGTGAGGCTAGTCCTATTAAGGCTCCAGGTAGAAGAGAGCTAGGGCATGGAAATTTAGCCAAAAGAGCCTTGTATCCAAGCGTAGATTTAGATAGTCCATATTCTATTAGATTAGTAAGCGAAATTTTAGAGAGCAACGGATCGAGTTCTATGGCTAGTGTATGCGGTGGTTCTTTAGCGCTTAGGGCTGCTGGAGTACAAAGTTGCAAGCTAGTAGCAGGTGTGGCTATGGGGCTTGTATTTGAAGGTGATAAACATGCTGTATTAACTGATATTATGGGCTTAGAAGATCATGATGGCGATATGGATTTTAAAGTCGCAGGTAGCAAAGATGGTATAACTGCACTTCAAATGGATATAAAACTTGGCGGCATTAGTCATGAAGTTTTAAAAGAGGCTTTATTGCAAGCCAAAGAGGCTAGAGAGCATATCTTAGCCATTATGGAAAAAGCCAGTGATGATATAGTTATAAATGAAGAGATATTGCCAAAATTAGAGCTATTTAGCGTAGATCCATCAAAGATTGTTGATATCATCGGTCAAGCTGGAAAAACTATCAAAGAGATAATTGAGAAATTTGATGTAAGCATCGATTTAGATAGAGAAAAGGGCGAGGTTAAAGTAGCTGGTTCGCAAAAAGGCAAGGTTGAAGCAGCCAAAGAGTATATAATCCAAATCACACAAAAAGATCTAAAAACAAGAGGTGGTAAAAAAGAGGTTAAAAATATAGATAATTTTAAAATTGGAGAGGAATTTGATGGAGAGATTAAAAAGATAGCTACTTTTGGTGCTTTTGTCTCATTAAGAGATGGGGTAGATGGTCTTCTTCATATCTCAAAAATTAAATCACCTATTAAAGAAGGTGATTGCATTAAAGTAAAAGTAAGCGAGATAAAAGCTGGTAAAATTTCACTAGATTTAGTTTAAAAGGGGTGCTTATGAATATCAAAAAAATATTTTGTCCATTAGTTAATAATGATGAAATACAAAATCATATTTATGGTGGTTTGCTTATTGCTAAGGAATTTGGTGCTCATATAGATTTTTTATCTTCTCAGATAGATCTTGAGTTAATATCAAATTTAGATATGACAATTAGTAGAAGCAATATGTTTGAGTCTTTAAAAGGTGCTTTTGCTACTGAATTAAATGATCAAAAAAACAAAAATTACCAAATTTTTGAAAAAATTTGCGGTGAATTAGGCATCAGCATCGGCGATATCACAGGCACAGCAAGTGCGAAATTTGAGACACAAAATGGAATTAGAAGTCGCCTTTATGAGTATGAGGCGAAATTTTGTGATTTAGTTGTGGCAGCGACTCCATTAAAGGGCGAGGCGACATCTACATTTGATGCAACGGTAATAAATAGCGGCAAAAATGCTATTATTATCCCAAATGAGATGAAAAAATTTAGTATGGATAATATATTAATTGGCTGGAATGGTACTACAAGTATCTCAAGAAGTTTAACAAATTCTATAAATATTTTAAAAAGAGCAAAAAATATTCATATTATCGTAACTAAAAAATATGATGATACAGCTTTAAACGCTAAATCAAAACTACTTGAATATCTAAAGTATCATAATATCAATGCTACATTTGAGGTGGTTACTACCACAAATATACCAGGAGAGGCTTTATTAGAAAATACACTAAAAGGCAAATTTGATATGGTTATAGCTAGTAGCTATGGAGAAAATGGGGTAAAAGAGATATTCTTAGGTGGTAGCACGAAGTATTTCTTAGAAAATACTCCAGTGCCAGTTTTTATGTAGTTTAAAAGCTACTTTTTGGGTCGTGTTGGTGATTGTCTGTCCATTTTAGCATAGTTCCTCCTAGCATATGGAAGTGTAGATGCATCACCTCTTGACCGCTATTTTCACCACAATTAGTCACTAAGCGATATCCGGTTTTATCCACACCAATTACTATTGCAACCTCTTGAATAAATTTAGTCATCTCACCCATTAAAGCTGGATCCATTTCTTGAAAATTTTCATAGTGCTTTTTAGGGATTATTAAGATATGAACAGGTGCTTTAGGATTTATATCGTGAAATGCTAAAAATTTATCATTTTCTAAAACCTTATTTGAAGGGATTTCTCCAGCTACAATCTTATCAAAAATGCAAGACATCTAAACTCCTATATATAAATTTGGCTATATTATATCAGATAATTTTATATAATTTTCTATAATGCTGAATATTTTTTGATTTTCACTAAAGTTGTTTAAATATTTTTTAATAGGCTTAAATTTGGCATCGTTATGATTATAAATTTAAGTAATTAGTATCAATTTATTTTAATTAAATTTTAGATACAATAAAAATAAATTTAGTTAAGGAATATGGTTTGCAAGATATTATTAACAAGATCGACTCTGCTCTAAATTTAGATGAATTGGAGCAAATTCGGCTTGAGCTATTTGGTAAAAAGGGTAGCATTACGGCTGAATTTAATAGATTAAAAGATGTTGAGCCTGAAAATAAAAAGGCTTATGCCCAAAGTTTAAATATCAAAAGAGACACTCTAACAGCTAAGCTAAATGAGAAAAAACTTAGCCTAGAAAGTGAATATATTAAATCTAAGATGAAGAGTGAAGCTATTGATATTTCACTATTTAATGAGCCTTTATCTACTGGTGCCTTGCACCCTGTTATGGAGACTATGGATAGGATCATTGAGTATTTTGTAGCACAAAATTTTAGTATCGAGACTGGTCCATTAATAGAAGATGATTTTCATAATTTTGAGGCTTTAAATTTGCCTAAATATCACCCAGCAAGAGATATGCAAGATACATTTTATCTAAAAGATTTTAGACTTCTTAGAACTCACACTAGTCCAGTTCAAGTTCGTACTATGTTAAATCAAAAACCACCAATTCGTATGATAGCTCCTGGTTCTGTTTTTCGTAGAGATTTAGATCTTACTCATACTCCGATGTTTCATCAAGTAGAAGGTCTAGTAGTAGAAGAAGAATCAAAAGTTAGCTTTGCAAATTTAAAATATATCTTAGAGGATTTTTTAAGATATATGTTTGGTGATGTTAAGGTTAGATTTCGCCCTAGCTTCTTCCCATTTACTGAGCCTAGTACAGAAGTTGATATTAGCTGTATATTTTGTAGTGGATGCGGATGTAGAGTATGCAAGCAAACAGGCTGGCTAGAAGTGCTTGGTAGTGGAGTAGTAGATCCAAATGTATTTAAAGCAGTAGGATACAAAAATGTAAGTGGATATGCTTTTGGGCTTGGAGTGGAGCGTTTTGCTATGTTGCTTCATAGAATTCCTGATCTTAGAAGCTTATTTGAAGGGGATATTAGACTATTGGAGCAGTTTAAATGATAATAAGCAAAAATTGGTTAAATGAGATTATAGATCTTTCAAATTTTAGTACTGAGCAGATCTGTGCTAAGCTAAATTCAATTGGATTAGAAGTAGATAGTGTTACTAATATAACAATACCTGATAATATCGTAGTTGGCTATGTTAAGAGTTGTGTAAAACATGAAAATAGCGACCATCTACATGTCTGTGAAGTTGATGTAGGAGATAGAGTTTTACAGATAGTTTGTGGTGCGAAAAATGCTAAGGCCGATATATATGTTGCTGTGGCTTTAGTGGGTGCTGTAATGCCAAATGGGTTAGAGATAAAAGAGGCGAAATTACGAGGCGTTCAAAGTAGCGGAATGCTATGCTCATCAACTGAATTAGGCCTACCTAAGATCAATGATGGAATCATGATCTTAGATGATAGCATTGGAGAGTTAGTCTTAGGCAAGGCTTTAAATGAATTTGATATCTTTGATGATGATATTATAGAGATTGAACTAACGCCGAATCGTGGAGATTGCTTAAGTATTTATGGTATAGCCAGAGATCTTTCATGCGCTCTTGATCTTATTTTACGAGATGAAAAAGCAATAAATGAAGATGATAGACAGCTTGGAATTGGGCGTTTAGTTAGCATACATTGTGAAGCTTTGATTAATGGTGCTTTTGCTTATAGGGCTATTGAGATAGGTGAAGGCTTTAAAGAAAGCTTAAAATTAGCATTAAGAGCCGCATTAATAGGATCGCAAAAGACTACGAATTTAGAGCGACTTTTAGAGTGCCTAACTCATTATACAGGAGTTATATTTAGGGCTTATGACCATGGTAAGTTAGCTAGTAGTAGTGATGAAAAGATAGCTTTAACTATAAAAAAGCTTGAAAATGGCGCATACGGAATTCACTGCGGAGATAGACTTTTAAGCATTGCAGGCATTAGTCAAAATGACGATGCAAGAGTGGATGAAAATAGTAAAATAGCTATTATAGAGGCTAGTTATATAGAGCCAAATTTAATCTCAGAGATTTTAGGCAACGATAAAGATATTAAAAAAGATGAGTTTGCTTATCGTTCAACTCGTGGTTCTGAACCAAATTTAAATTATGCGATGAATATTTTATTTAATATTTTTACAAAAAATCATAATATCACACCATATTCTGGTACTCAGCAAGTCCAGCTTAGTAGAGAGCCAATTGCTATTGGTTTTGGCTCATCTGAGATTAGCGCAATGATTGGAATGACAATTAGTAGCACAGATATTGCTAGAATTCTTAAAAAGCTTGGCTTTGAGATTAGCGCAACATCTGATAATGAACAAATTTATGCTAAAGTTCCGCTATGGCGTCATGATATTGTAAATTCGCATGATATTTGCGAAGAGATTGTAAGAATAATTGGGATTGATAATATCCCATCAAAAGCCTTAGAATATAGCGAAAAAAACCGCACAAATGAGTCTTATAAGCGATATAAGCTTTCACATAATATTAGACAAAAAGCAGCAAATTTAGGATTTTTTGAAAGTGTGCATTATCTATTTGATAATCCAATTGAGCTTAAAGAGTTGGGTGTGGCGTGTTCGTCTGAAGTGCTATTAAATCCTATAAATAGTGAGTTAAGTGTGTTAAAGCCTACATTAATAAATCACTTGCTAAATGCAGCTAGCTTTAATATCAAAAACTCAAAAAGATCGGTTAAATTGTTTGAATTTGGCGATGTTATTAGCAAAGATGGGATTCAAAGGGCTAAATTTGGCTTTGTTTTTAGCGGACTTATAGGTGAGCCAACGCTGTTAAATGGGGCTAAACCAGCGACGATTGATTTTATACATTTTGCCAATTTAATCCAAAATATTTTAGGTAAAATTGAGCTAAGAAAATCAAGTGATATTGAATTCCTAAGCGAATTTGAACAAGCAAAAGTCTATCAAAATGGTGATTATATCGGCTATATCGGTAGAGTAAATGCTACAATAGAACAAAGCAGAGACCTATTTAAAACCTATGTTTGTGAGATAGATTTTGATAATTTAAAACCTATAAAAAAATTAGCAAATCCATACTCTAAATTCCAAAGCTTAAGTAGAGATTTAAGCATCATAATGCCAAAAGATATGCCTTATATCCGCATTAAAGAGACAATTGAGAAGTTAGATATTAAGAACTTAAAAGAGTTTTTGCCAGTTGATATCTATAGTGATGAGAGCTTTGGCAATAGCGTGAGTTTGAGTA
Source organism: Campylobacter sp. P0103 (assembly GCF_002139545.1). Taxonomy (NCBI): domain Bacteria; kingdom Pseudomonadati; phylum Campylobacterota; class Epsilonproteobacteria; order Campylobacterales; family Campylobacteraceae; genus Campylobacter; species Campylobacter sp. P0103. Next base: position 78,427 of record NZ_MJKG01000004.1, read on the forward strand.
TTAAATTTACATTTCAAGATGATAGCAAAACACTTGAAGATGAAGAGATTGTAGCTATTATGGATAGCATTTTAAGAGCATTAACAGAGAATTTGGGTATTGGATTAAGATGAGAGTAGAGCCTTTAAAATCAAAATTTGATGTAGAGTTTGACCTAGTATCAACAGATAAATCCATTAGCCATAGGTGTGCGATATTTTCGCTTTTGAGTGATGGAGTGAGCGTAATTAGCGATTATCTTGAGGCTGAAGATACTTTAAATTCATTAGAAATTGCTAAAAAACTTGGTGCCAAAATCGAAAAAATTGATAATAAATACTATATCACTCCACCAACCAAAATTAGCTCGGCTAAATCAGTTTTAGAGTGCGGCAACTCTGGAACTGCGATGAGAATATATATGGGGCTTTTAGCTGGTTGTGATGGATTTTATGTATTAAGTGGCGATGAGTATCTAAATGAACGCCCAATGAGGCGAATCGCTGAACCACTTATGAAAGTTGGTGCTACTATCGATGGTAGAGATAGCGCTAATAAAGCACCGATCGCTATTAGAGGTAGAAGCTTAGACTATTTTAGCTACGATTCTAAGATATCTTCAGCACAGGTTAAAAGCGCCTTAATCTTAGCTGGACTTTGTGCGAAGGGTTGCGAATTTAGCGAACCAGAATTGAGCCGAGATCATAGTGAAAGAATGCTAAAAGGAATGGGTGCTAATATCAGCTATAAAAATGGTAAAATCATAGTCCAACCGCTAAATTCAAAAAAGCTAAAACCACTTATAATGAGTGTGCCAAATGACCCTAGCTCGTGCTTTTTTTATGCTGTAGCAGCAGCTATAACGCCTGGTGCTAGGGTGAAATTTAAAAATATCTTACTTAATACAACTAGAATTGAAGCTTATAAAGTGTTAGAAAAAATGGGAGCGAAAATCAATTATACTCTTACTAGTTCTCAGTATGAAGATATCGGTGATATCGAGATTATCGGTGATGAGTTAAATGCTATTATCGTGGATAAAAATATCTCATGGCTCATTGATGAAGCCCCAGCTCTTGCTATCGCTTTTGCTTGTGCTAAGGGAAAAAGTGAGCTTAGAAACGCAGCTGAGCTTAGAGTAAAAGAGTGTGATAGAATTAGCGTAACTATCAACGCCCTAAAAGCTTGCGGGATAGAGGCCGGAGAGTATGAAGATGGATTTTGGGTTGTTGGTACTAAGCCAAATAGGGCATTAGTCGATAGCCACGGAGATCATAGAATCGCTATGAGTTTTGCAGTGCTTGGGCTAAAATGTGGTATGGATATATCAAAGAGCGAATTTATCGCTACATCTTTTCCTAAATTTAGCTATTTCTTGCGAATGTTGGGGGCTAGAGTTGAAGATTGAACTTGCTAAAAATTATGGATTTTGCTTTGGTGTTAAAAGGGCTATTAAGATTGCTGAAAATTCGGCTGGATCACAAAAATCCACATCTGCTACAATCGGTGAGCTTATCCATAATAGCTTAGAGATTAATAGATTAAAGGATAATTTCAGGGTTAAAACCTTAAAAAATATAAGCGAATTAACCGATGAAAAAAGAGCAATTATCCGCACTCACGGCATAACAAAAGGGGATTTAGAAAAGCTCAAAACTACAGGGATTGAGATAGTAGATGCGACCTGCCCTTTTGTCACTAAACCTCAAAATATCGTTGAAAAGATGAGTAATGAAGGCTATGAAATAGTTATTTTTGGGGATATTAACCATCCTGAGGTTAGAGGTGTTATGAGCTACTCAAGCAAACCTGTCCATGTAGTCTTATCAATCGATGAGCTAAAAAATACAAAACTACCACAAAAAGTAGCCGTCATCTCTCAAACAACCAAAAAAATTGAAGAATTTATCTCAATTGTCACCTATCTAATGCAAAGGGTAAAAGAAGTTAGAGTCTTTAACACTATATGTAATGCAACATTAGAAAATCAAGAAGCCGTAAGAGAGCTAGCCTCCAAAGCCGATGTAATGGTAATCGTAGGTGGCAAAAATTCATCCAATACCAAGCAGTTATATTTAATAGCTAAAAATTTATGTAAAGATAGCTATCTAATAGAGAGCCAAAATGAGCTAAATTCAGAATGGTTTAAAAATAAAAAGATATGCGGAGTAAGCGCTGGAGCTAGTACGCCTGAGTGGGTTATTCAAAATGTTATAAAAGAGCTTGAAAATATCGATAAAATTTGCAATAGTTAATATAATATAAAGCTAAAAAAAGGTAAAATTGAGTACTTAAATGCTTTAAAGCAGAAAGAAAATCTATAGATAAAAAGGAACAAGATGGCTGAGGCGAATAAATTCGTTCATAATGAAATTGACAAAATCGACCTAGATGAAGATTTTGCTACTATGTTTGAAGAGTCTTTAAAGAGTGAAGAAGCTACTGTGTGTGATGGTGTCATCGTAAATATAAAAGATGACGAAGTGTATGTAGATGTACACAAAAAATCTGAAGGCGTAATGCATATATCTGAGATTACCGATGAAAATGGAAATCTAGTACATAAAATCGGTGATGTTATCAAGGTAGCAGTAACAGGCTCTAGAAATGGCAGACCTAGCGTATCTCATAAAAAAGCTCTTAGAAAAGAGAAGGTAAAAGCTTTCATAGATAATTTTAATGAAGAGGCTGAAAATATATTTGATGTAAAAATCATCTCAAAAAATAAGGGTGGATTTGTCGCTGTTAATGATGATGGTATCGAGTTCTTCATGCCTAGATCACAAAGTGGATTTAAAGATCCAAATCAAGCTATGAACAAAAGCTTTAAAGTTAAAGTTATTAAAATCGATAAAGACGATCAAAGTATCATTGTATCACGTAAAAAACTAGTTGACGAAGATAGAAAAAAACGTAAAGAGATAGTGTCTGCAATTTTAGAAAATACTGATGTAATCGAAGGAACTATCAAAAAAATCACTACATATGGTATGTTTGTTGATGTAGGCGGTATAGATGGACTAGTTCATTATAGTGAAATTAGCTATAAAGGACCAGTAAATCCAAATACTATATATAAAGAGGGCGATAAGGTAGATGTGAAAATCATTAAATATGATAATGATAAAAAACATTTATCGCTATCAATTAAAGCCGCTACTCCAGATCCGTGGGATGAAATTAAAGATGGCCTAGAAGTTGGCGATACTATTAAAGTAACTGTAAGCAATATTGAACCATATGGTGCCTTTGTTGATTTGGGTAATGATATTGAGGGATTTTTACATATTAGCGAAATTTCTTGGGATAAAAATATCAAAAATCCAAAAGAATTTATAAAAGAAAATGAAGAATTAGATGTAGAAGTTATTGAGATTAATCCAACTAGTCGCCGTCTAAGAGTGAGCTTGAAAAACCTACTTCCAAAACCATTTGATGAATTTAGTGCTAAATTTAAAGAGGGCGATATTGTAAAAGGCGTGATAACTACACTTACAAACTTTGGTGCATTTGTAAGAGTTGGTGGATTGGAAGGTTTATTACACAATGAAGATTCGTCTTGGGATAGAAATGATAAATGTAAAGATATCTTTAAAGCCGGTGACGAGGTAGAGGTAAAAATCATTAAAATCGATCCAAAAGAGCAAAAAATCTCTCTAAGCCAAAAAGATTTAAAGGCTAGCCCAGCTATGGAATATGCTAAATCTCACTCTATAGGAGATATCGTAAATGGCACTATAAGAGATATTAAAGATTTTGGTGTATTTGTAAGCTTAGATGATAATGTAGATGCTTTAATTCGTAAAGAAGATATTGGCTCACTTAATATTGATTCTTTAAAAATTGGGGATAAAATCGAGGCTGCTATTGCTTTTATCGATGAGAAAAAAAATAGAATTCGCCTAAGCGTGAAAAGATTAGCTAAACAAAAAGAGCGTGAAGTTTTAAATGAAATCAATAATGATGATAAAATGACGCTTGGCGATATCATTAAAGAGCAACTAGCATAATTAAGCTATGAAAAAAAACAGCCTTTATCTAATTTTAGCTGTTATATTTGTAGTAGTTTTTGGTGGGTTTATATCTCTGTTTGCTTATTTAAATTCAGGGTTATCCTCACCATCTATTCATACTAGTAGTAGTGGTGTAGATTTAGAATACAACTATCAAAAATCAGATAATTGGCTTGAGAAGATTGCGGAGTTTGAAAAAAAAGACTCCGTACTACCTACAAATTTGATGATAATCGAGATAGGCGAGAAGAGTAAATTTGAAAAATATATTTCAAGATACTATATGCTAATTATCGATAGATGTGATTTTTATTCTATGTTTTGTATAAATAGAGTTATTAAAGATTTTAATATAAATTTTACAATTGTAAAAGATGGCGATCAAGCTACCATTTATATAGATACAGATAATAAAGATATAGCCTTAAGTGTAGCTAATGAACTCAAAAAATATAATATTCATACAACTTTAAAGGAAATTAACCTATGAAAACAGTTATAGTATGCGATGCTATTCATCCAGTTGGATTTGAGATCTTAAATGCTCAAAAAGATATCAAAGTTATAGATGCTGTAGATATGCCAAAAGATAAGCTTTTAGAGATTTTAGGTGAAGCTGATGTGGCAATTACTCGTAGTTCAACTGATTGTGGCGAGAAATTTATAAATGCAGCTACTAAGCTAAAAGCCCTAGTTCGTGCTGGTGTTGGTGTTGATAATGTTGATATAGATGGCTTTTCAAAAAAGGGCATTATAGTTATGAATGTGCCAACTGCAAATACAATTGCAGCTGTTGAAATGACTATGTGTCACCTATTAAATAGTGCTAGAAATTATATCAATTCTGTAAATGATTTACAACAAAATCGTGTTTGGAAGCGCGAAAAATGGTACGGAAATGAGCTTTATGGCAAAACCTTAGGAGTTATAGGTTTTGGCAATATTGGCTCTAGAGTAGCATATAGAAGTCTTGCTTTTGGTATGAAAGTTATAGCTTATGATCCATATATTGATCCTAGCAAAGCTACTGATATGGGAGCTACATATACTACTAATTTTGATGATATTTTAGGTTGTGATTTTATTACAATTCATACACCAAAAAATAAAGAGACAACCAATATGATCGATGAAGAACAGATCGCTAAAATGAAAGATGGCGTTAGACTTATTAACTGCGCTCGTGGTGGCTTATATAATGAAGATGCGCTTTATAAGAATTTAAAAAGCGGTAAGATCGCTTATGCTGGTATAGATGTATTTGTCAAAGAGCCAGGAAATGATCATCCATTGCTAGATTTAAATAATGTAAGCGCTACTCCGCACCTAGGTGCCAATACTTATGAATCACAAAAAAATATCGCCATAGATGCAGCTGAACAAGCTATTAGTGCTGCAAGAGGTATTTGCTATCCAAATGCTCTGAATTTACCTGTGAAAGTAGAGGATTTACCGCCATTTGTAGCGCCTTATACAGAGCTTTTACCTAAGATGGCGTATTTTGCTTCTCAGCTTAGTGGTAAAAAGCAGATTAAAGCTATTAGGTTAGAGCTTGAAGGTGAAGTATCTGACTATGCTGAACCGATGTTATCATTTGCTATTGCAGGTGCTTTAAAAGATGTTTTAGGTGATACTATAAATTACGAAAATGCCACATTAAAAGCAGCTGAAAAAGGGATTGAAGTATCTACAACTATAGTCCCAGCAAGCGGGTATAAAAGCAAATTAACAATCAAACTAATCACAGATGAAGACTCTGTGAGCGTTGGCGGAACGGTCTTTAGTGAGACAGAGCAGAGAATTGTAAGTGTCAATGGATTTAAAACAGATTTTAAACCAAAAGGCAGAATGATAGTATTTAAAAATCGTGATATACCAGGCGTTATAAGTGATATTAGCGGAATTTTAGCTAAATCTAAGATTAATATTGCTGATTTTAGATTAGGCAGGGATAATGATGGTTTTGCTTTGGCTGTTATATTAGTTGATGAAGATATCAAAAAAGATATTTTAGACCAGTTAAATGCACTTGATGCGTGTGTTTGGGCTAGATACGCAGTATTAATTTAAAAGGAGAAAATATGGCTACATACTCTATGGGCGATTTAAAAAAGGGCTTAAAAATTGAAATTGATGGTAAGCCTTATAAGATTGTTGAGTATCAACATGTCAAACCAGGTAAAGGTGCGGCATTTGTTCGTGTAAAAATTAAATCATTTCTTGATGGTAAAGTATTAGAAAAGACTTTCCACGCTGGTGATAAATGTGAAGCTCCAAATCTAGTAGAAAAAGAGATGCAATATCTCTATGATGATGGTGAATATTCTCAATTTATGGATGTTGAATCATATGAGCAAGTGGCTATCGCTGATGATGATGTTGGTGAAGCTAAAAAGTGGATGATAGATGGTATGATGGTTCAAATTCTATTCCATAATGGTAAAGCAATTGGCGTAGAAGTACCGCAAGTAGTGGAGTTAAAAATAGTTGAAACTCAACCAAATTTCAAAGGTGATACTCAAGGTAGCAATAAAAAACCAGCAACCCTAGAGAGTGGCGTTGTAGTACAGATACCATTTCATGTGCTTGAGGGCGAAGTTATCCGTGTCGATACTGTCCGTGGCGAGTATATCGAAAGAGCAAATAAATAGCCACTCTTCTCCTTGTAAATTTATCTTACAAGGAGTTTATTCTAATTATTACATAATCTGCTTGATTTTGGGGTGATTTATGAAAAGATTAATTTATGCTATTTTATTGATTATTTTAGCTTTTGGTGTTTATAATTTGGTTGATAATAGGCTTAAGATATCCAAATATGATTTTGACGCTAATAGCACACTTGGAAATGTCAATATAACAAGCTTTAAAGATGAGTATAAAATATTATATTTTGGATATACATTTTGTCCTGATATCTGCCCATCGACTCTTACTATTTTGTCATCTGTGATTGATGAAATGAAGCTTAATAATGATATTAAAATACTATTTGTTACGCTTGATTTACAAAGAGATAGCGAAAAAGAGTGTGATGAATTTGCTAAGTATTTTTACTCAAATTCAGTATGCTTAAAGATGAAAGAAGATGAGTTAAAAAAAGTTGTAAAAAACTACAACGCTAAATACGCAATTGTAAATTTACAAAATTCAGCGATGGATTATAGTGTAGCTCATAGTTCTTCAGTTTATCTATTTAAAAGAAATGGAAAATTTTATAAAGAGATCTCAAATTTAACAAAAGATGAGATTAAAAAAGAGATTTTAGAGCTAACTAAAGATTAAAAATTAATCTTAACAAATCTATTGGTCTTGTCAAATCTAAAGGTCAATAGATTTTGTAAAATCCCAAATAGACACATAAAAGTAATAAAACTACTTCCACCATAACTATAAAAAGGCAGAGGGATTCCAACTACTGGCGCAAAACCTATTGTCATAAAGATATTTACACTAACATAAATAAAGATTAAAAGCGCTACAGCACTTACTGCAGCTTTGATAAAATACTCATCTTTAAGTTTATAATTTAAGCTTAAAAGATGCATGATTAAAAATCCATATAGCATAATTAGTCCTGCACCACCAATAAATCCATATCTCTCAACCGTATAAGCAAAGATAAAATCGCTAGTGGCGATTGGTAGGAATTTAAATTTAGTTTGCGTGGCCTCATCGATGCTTTTGCCGGTGATACCGCCATTACCGATTGCGATAATACTTTGTCTGACTTGATAGCTTGGCTTTTCGCTTATAAAGTCAGCTATTCTTTGCTTTTGATAGTCGTGTAGATTTTCATATAAAATTGGCGAACAAACGCCAATTAACAAGGCTATACTAATCCAAATTTTGCGATTAACACCTACTATAAACAACACCCCATAGCCAGTAATTAATAGCATAAGTGCCGTGCCTAGATCTGGCTCTTTTAAGATTAAAAAAAATGGTAGAAGGATATAAAAGCTAATTTTTAAAAATTGTTTAAAGTTATATCCATTTTCATCGGGGGGAGTTTTTTTGATGATATAAGCTAGCATCAAGACAAAAGCAGGCTTCATAATCTCACTTGGCTGAATAGTAAAATTAATAAATGGAATCTCAATCCATCTTTGAGCGCCAAGTTTGCTAACGCCTACAAATTCGACACTTAGTAGCAAGATAATATTAACCCAATAAATTGATGGAATGAGCCATTCAAGCTTACGAATCGGTAATAAAAAAAATAGCATAAACGCCCCAAAGCCAATTATAAAATAGGCTATCATCTTAGCTGAAAGCATATCGCTAGCTTCGTTTATTAGGCTATATGAGAGAAATATAATCGGAAGTATAAGTGCTGGCTGAACATAATCAAAATGTGTTAAAATTCTCTTATCTAGTAGTATCAAAATTCAAACCTAAGCAAAAATTAGCTAGAATTCTAGCTAAAAAAGGGTTAATATTGACTGAATTTATATCATCGCAGACTTTAAGGCTTGATCAAGAATTAGCTGCCAAGCTTCAAGTCTCACGAAATCAAGTAGTTAATCTCATTAAAAACGGTAGCGTAAGTGTAAATGGTAAAATAGTTACAAAAGCTGGTTTTGCTCTAAATTTAGGCGATAAAATATCTCTTATAAAACCGCAAATTACTCCAATTCAAAGTGAATTTAAAGCTGAGTTTGATGTAGAAATTTTATATGAAGATAGCGATATTTTAGTTATCAATAAACCAATTGGTGTTACTGTTCATCCAGCACCAAGTGTAAAAGAGGCCACTCTTGTTGAGTGGTTAAAGCAAAAGGGTTATACGCTTTCAAGTTTAGGTGGAACAGAGAGAGCCGGAATAGTACATAGGCTAGATAAAGGTACTAGCGGGGTAATGGTTGTAGCAAAAAATAATCAAGCACATACAGCACTAAGTCAACAGCTAAGTAGTAAAGATATGGGAAGAATTTATTTAGCACTTTGTGATTTACCACTTAAGGAAAATTGCGTTATAGACAGACCAATTAGTAGACATCCTCAAAATCGCCTAAAAAACGCAGTAGTAAGCAGTGGAAAGCCGGCAAAATCAGCCTTTGCTAATATCATTTCAAGTCAAAATCGTAGAGTAAATTTAATTTCAGCAAAACTTTTTACTGGGCGTACACATCAGATTCGTGTTCATCTAGCTAGCATTAATAGGCACATTTTAGGTGATGATTTATATGGTTTTAAGAGCAATAGTGATAAAATAAGCAGAATTTTTTTACATGCTTATATTTTGAGATTGATTCACCCTAAAAGTAATCAAATTATGGAATTTAAAGCCCCTTTGCCTAGTGAGTTTTATGAACTAATTAGTAAGGAATTTAATAAGGAGATAGTAGATGAGAATATTAGCGTCTTGTGTGATATCTTTGGGGGTATTGCTCAGTGGATGCGTTACGACTAAGACAACGCAGATAAATCCAGATTTGCCTACAATGAGTGGATTAAAGACTATTAGTGATATGACTGAAATTGCATTTGAGTGGCCACTTATGGCTCAAAGCAATATTAGTGGATTTTACCTATATCGCTCAAATCCAAATGCAAATAATCAGCTAAATGCAATTGCCAAGCTTGAAGATAAATTTATTACTCACTATGTAGATAGTAATCTAGCTCCATCAACTGAGTATATTTACGAGCTTAGAACATATGATAATCAAGGTAATATATCAGCTGAAGGAGAAAGGATTAGCGTTGCTACTATGCCGTTAATCGAGTCTGTATCATTTATCCAAGCACTTTATGGTTTGCCAAATAAGATAAAAGTTTTATGGCGTCCTCATCCAGATTTGCGAGTGGTTTCATATATATTAGAAAAAAGTGCTTTATCAAGCAACAACTGGCACGAAGTTGCTCGTATAAATGGTAGATTAAATGTCGAATATATAGATAATGATGTTGAGCCGGGACAGAATTATAGATATAGAATTTCAGTTAAAACTTATAACGGCATAATATCAGTACCAAGCAAGGTAGTAGATGCACAGACAAAAGCATTGCCAAATATGGTTATAAATTTAAGCGCTAGTGTGAATTTGCCTAAAAAAATTATCCTAACTTGGGAGCCAAATTCAAATGATGATTTTGACCATTATGCTATTTATAGAGCAACAAATGATATCTTTCCAATGACTAAGGTTGCAACAACGACAGCAACAGAATATGAGGACTTAATCAATGATAATGGGGTAAATTATCATTATAAAGTTACAGTAGTAGATAGAGATGGTCTAGAAAGCCCTCGTCAAAATGCTTCAGTAGTAGGCTCAACCTTGCCAGCACCTAAAGAACCGGTATTTAGTTATGCTAGATTTAATGGTTCATTAGTAGAGCTTAGTTGGAATCAAAGTAGTGACTCAAGGGCGCTTAAATATAAAATCACAAAAACAAGTAGCAATGGTGAGGATATCATTTATGATATCGATGGGTTAAGTTATAGCGATACTCAGGTTCAAAAAGGTGTAGAATATACATATAAGATTCAAGCCGTTGATGAATATGGCTTAGAGTCTAAATATAGTCAAAAAGCAGTGGTGATAACTAAATAATGCCAAATATTGTAGCAAAAAATTTAAAAAATGTAGAACTTCCGGTTAAATTTAATGAAGTTGAATTTATCTGGGAAGCTAAAAGTAATGATGAGAAATTAATATATACTAAAGCACTTGGGTATGAGTTTTGCCTAGTAGTAAAAGATAGAGACAATAGCTATGTAATAAAGTGCGATAAGCTTACTAGACCAGCTAATCTTGAAGCTGTGCAAATGGCGCTGGAGGCTTATAAGCAGCTATTTGTTAGCGATGTAATAAGCCAAGCTACAGCAGTTAAGAAGCCTAAAAATTTAGAGAGCAAATATATAATAAATAGCGATGAATTGCTAAATAGACTTGAAGACTGTGAGTATAAGAGGATTTTTGTAGAGATTGGCTTTGGTAGTGGTAGGCACTTGCTTTATCAAGCAAAAGAAAATCCAGAAGCGCTTATAATCGGTATAGAAGTCTATAAGCCAGCATGTTTGCAAGTAGAAAATTTAGCTGGAATAAATGGGCTAAAAAATATCGTTTTATTAAATTTAGATGCTAGATTAGTGATGAGCTTGCTTAAATCAAATAGTATAGATAGGCTATTTTTGCACTTTCCAGTACCGTGGGGTAAGAGCAAAATGCGTCGAGTAGTTAGTCCGCAATTTGCCTTGGAGTGTCAGCGTACTTTAAAAGATGGTGGAACATTTGAGCTAAGAAGCGATGATAGGGATTATACAGATTTTACAATTGGTTGCTTTATGGATCTTAAAAATGCCAATATACAGATATTTAAAAACAGATTTTTAGAGATTTCAAGCAAGTATGAAGATAGGTGGATTAGACAAAATAAGGATATTTATGATGTAATTTGCGCTTTTTATGGTAGTAGTGATGAGTTAGATTTGGATTTTAAATTTGAGTTTAGTGGATTAAAATTAGAATATATAAAATCAAATTTTGCTAATAAAACTATAAAATATAGCGATCATTTTATCCATTTAGAGCGAATTTATATTTTAGACAATGGTGATGCATTAGTTAGAGTAGCGTTTGGGTCTTTTTATAGACCAGAGCATAGATATTTATTAATTTCTAGACAAAATACTATCTATTTATTTAAAAAACCGTTACTAACACCAGAAAATATTAAGGCTCATAATAATTTAGAGGATATGCTAAAATGCGCCACATTGTAGAAGCTAGAGATCTGATTTTAGAGTATGATAAGAGTTTTAGAGTTATAAATAAGGCAAATTTTAGCATCAATGTCAACGATTTTGTCTTTATTACTGGCAAAAGCGGCAGTGGTAAATCTACTTTAATTCGCTCTATGTATGGCGATATGGCTATTAGTGATGGAAGTTTAAATGTCTGCTTAAATGAACTTAAAGGTATTAATCATTCTAGTTTAGCACTTCTTCGTCAAAGAGTTGGAATAATTTTCCAAGATTTTCGCCTAATAAATGAATGGAATGTAGAAAAAAATGTAATGCTTCCACTAATTATTAAAGGTTATAATCAAAGTGTGTGCAAAAAGCAAGCTGCAAAGCTTTTAAATCATGTAAATTTACTGCATAAATCTGATAGATTTCCGCTTGAATTAAGTGGTGGAGAGCAGCAAAGGGTTGCTATGGCTAGAGCTTTGGCTCATAACCCTCAGTTGCTATTATGTGATGAGCCAACTGGAAGTTTAGATGATTACTCAAGCGAAGTAATATGGATGTTGCTTCGTTCAGCAAGAGAAGCGCTTGGTACTTGCGTAGTGGTCGTAACGCATAAGATTCCAGCAGGTTTAAGAATGCATTATCGTCACTTTGAGTTATCAAATGGAGAGGTAAATGAGATCATTTAAGAGCCATATTAGCGTTATTTTTCCACTTTTAATTTTGCTTTTTGCGATTGAATTTAGTCTGATGCTGGGCAAATTTGTGAGTGATTATGAAATAAAAATGGCAAATGATTATAATATTATAATTGTCTCAGAAAACAATCTAAACCAAGAGTCATTAATTTCGCTTATTCCTACTTTTGCTTCTCTTACTAGTCTTGATCCAAAAAGTGTTTTAAACCGCCTTAAAAATGATATATCATCTAAGAATATATCTGTACTAATTAGTATTTTACCAAAATTCTACTCACTCAAACTGACTAAATTTCCATCAAAAGAGACAATGGAAGATATTAAAGAAAATTTGAGCAAAATTCAAGGTATAAAGCGAGTCGAGACATTTTCTAAAACGCACGACCAAGTCTATAATATGCTAGTTTTATCTAAAAATGTAGCTGAGTGTTTTGCGTTTATGGTTGGACTTTTAGGACTTGTTTTGGTGTTTAAACAGATGAGAATTTGGCTTTATGAGCACCGTAGGCGTGTTGAGATTATGACTCTTTTTGGGGCGCCGTATTGGCTAAAATCTGCTATGCTTTATAAGCTTGCTGTGGTTGATAGTATTATTGCTACTACGCTTGTCGTTGTATTTTATGCGATTTTTCCAGCACTTCCTAGTTTTCAAAGCGCAATTTTTTCTATTGGATTTGAACAACCAAATTTAAATCTTTTTAGTGATGCTTTGATTTTATTTAGTGCTTCTATTAGTATATCTATTATCGCAGTTAGTCTTGTTATGCTATTTTCAAGGCGTTCGTAAATGATTAGATTTTTATTTATTGGCTTGATTTTTTCTTCGCTTTTTAGCGCAAATGTATCTGATAAAATTAAAGATCAAAAAAATAGTATTGATTCAGCCAAAAAGCTTGAAAGTCAGATAAATAAAAAACTTGAAGAGTTAGCTAATGATATAATTGCTGGCAATAAAGCTGTGCAAAATACTGCTAAGCAGATTGAAGAGCTAGCTAAGCAAGTTGAGGAATTAGAAGATAGTGCTCATAGTGCTAATCTTGAACTAGATAAGCTTACTAGCCAAAATGGTGAGCTAATTCGTAGTCAAAAAGATATGGAGCTTAGGCTAGTCAAAATTATAAGTGAAGATTTTGCCTACGATTTAGTAGCGCCAAATGATTATAGTGAGAGTCAAGATAGCATAATAGCAACTGAGATTTTAAAAAATTTAAATAGTGTAATGAATAGTGAATTTAAAAAATTAGCTCAGGATTATGAAGAGACTACAAATTTGATAAAATCACAATCAAAAAAGATTGAATCGATTAAATTTGATTTAAAAGAATTTCGCCAAAAGCAAAAAGCTTTAAAATCGCTCCAAACTAAGCAAAAGAAAAATTTAGAGATTTTAAATCAAGATAAAAATATCTATTCTAAAAAGTTAGCCGATATCAAAAAACAGCAAGATGAGATGAGAAAAACGCTTGAGAGCTTACAAATTTTAGCTATAAAACCAAAAAAACAACCAAAGCAGCAAACCCAAACTACAGCTAAAAACGATGATGTAAGAGTGATAGGTACAAGCTATCAAGCAGGTAATGTAAAGCGATATAGTGGCTCTAAAACCATTGCGCCTTTGGATAAATTTAGCGTAAAGCAAAAATTTGGCGATTATGTTGATCCTGTTTATAATATTAAAATTTTTAATGAATCTGTCGTACTTCGCTCAGCCACTACAGATGCTAGGGTGAAAAATGTTTTAGCTGGGACAATTGTATTTGCCAAAGAGACTCCTGTATTAGATAAGGTGGTAATAGTAGAAAATGGCAATGGAATTCACACAATTTATGCTCATTTAGATAAGATTGCTCCTACTATCAAAGTAGGTCAAAAGGTGAAAAAAGGCTATGTTATAGGGCGAGTGAAACAAGATTTGACCTTTGAGGTTACGCAAAAAAACTATCATATAAATCCGCTTGAATTGATCGCTATGAATTGATTGGCTTGAATTTAATATTGATTAATGCGTTTTTTAATTTGTTTTAGATATAATTGCCAAATTTTATGGAGATGGTAATGAGTAAAAATAAGCGAATTTTAGTTAAATTTTCTGGTGAAGCACTTGCTGGTGGTAATGGATTTGGGATTGATTCTCATATTTTAAAGTATATTGCTGGTGAGATTAAGTCTTTGGTAAATAGCGATATTGAAGTAGGCATTGTAATTGGCGGTGGTAATATAATCCGTGGTGTAAGCGCAGCCCAAGGCGGCATTATCAAAAGGACAAGTGGCGATCATATGGGGATGCTAGCTACTGTTATCAATGCTATTGCTATGCGTGAGGCGTTGGAGCATTCAGGACTTGATGTAAGAGTCCAAAGTGCTATTAAGATGGAGGCTATATGTGAGACATTTATCACAGGTAGAGCCCAAAGACATTTAGAGAAAAAAAGAGTTGTGATATTTGCTGCTGGGACTGGAAATCCATTTTTTACTACCGATACGGCTGCTACTTTAAGGGCTATTGAGATAAATGCTGATATGATTATCAAAGCTACAAAGGTAAATGGCGTCTATGATAAAGATCCTATGAAATTTAACGATGCAAAGCTATTAAATGAGCTAAGCTATGAAAGAGCTATGGAAGATAATATAAAAGTTATGGATGATACCGCTATTGCTCTAGCTAAGGATAATGCTCTTCCGATTGTAGTTTGTAATATGTTTGAAGATGGGAATTTATTAAAAATCGCAAATGGTGATTATAATAACTGCTCAATAGTTAAAAATTTATAAGAAGGGAAGATAATGAGAATAGAAGAGATAGCTGCTAAGGCTTTAGAAGCTGTGGGTGATGATAGATATAAATTAGCGCTTTTGGTGGCTAAAAGGGCTGAAGCTATAGCAAATGGCGCACAAATTTTAGTAGATGCAAATGCTCAAAAGATGAAATATACAGATATAGCACTTTTAGAGATAGCCCAAGGTAAAGTAGCTTTAGAGGGAATAATTGAATCAAATAGATAGCGAGCAGCTCTTAGAGCAGCTTATAGATGAAGTTGTCTGTGCTAAGAGCATAGAGTCGGCAAAGGATGTTTTATACTCTGTAGCTAAGCCAACGGGGATGCTTTTAAAGGCTGTTGATTATTGTATTAGATTACATGATGGGCAGTTTAGAAAGAGTGGTGAACCATACTCTATTCATCCGATTTTGGTTTGTTCATTTGTAGCGCACATGGGTGGCGATGAGAGTATGCTTATTGCTGCTTTGCTCCATGATGTAGTAGAAGATACAGAATGCACTGAAGAGGAGTTACAATTTGAATTTGGCGAAGAGGTAGCGCTATTAGTGCGTGGGCTTACAAAGATTGTAGCTATTAGAGAAAATGAGCTTATAAGCTCTAGTTCTAATGAGAAATTAGCAGCTTCGGCCTTGACATTTAGAAAGATGCTTTTAGTATCTATAGAAGATGTTAGGGTTTTAATTATCAAGCTTTGTGATAGATTACACAATATGCTAACTTTGGATGTGTTAAGACCAGAGAAACAAAAGCGAATTTCAGAAGAGACCTTGGTAGTGTATGCGCCAATCGCTCATAGGCTTGGTATATCATCTATTAAGAATATATTAGAGGATTTAAGCTTTAAATATGTTATGCCTAAAGAGTATGCTGGAATAGAGTCATATATAAATGAGCATAAGCAACAACTTCAATTAAAGATAAATTCATTTAGTCAAAAGGTTAGCGAAAAGCTTTTGGCAAATGGCTTTTCTGAAGATAGCTTTGTTATGCAAAAGAGAATCAAACACTACTACTCAATATACCTTAAAATGCAACGAAAAGGGATAAGCTTAGAAGAGGTTTTAGACCTTTTAGCAATTCGAATTTTAGTCCATAATCCAAAAGATTGTTATTTGGCTCTTGGTATTATACATATGAATTTTAACCCATTAATATCAAGATTTAAAGATTATATAGCTTTACCAAAACAAAATGGATATCAAACGATCCATACGACAATTTTTGATAATAAAACTATTATAGAAGCTCAAATTCGCTCATTTGACATGCATAAAACCGCAGAGTATGGTGTGGCGGCTCATTGGAAGTATAAAAGCGGTGGCTTGGTACCGCCTAAGCTTGATTGGTTAAGCGATATTAAAGCTCAAGAGAGCGATGATAAGAGCATTGAGGATCTATATGAGTATGCTAAGGATAGCTTATATGTAGAAGATATCGCTGTCTATTCTCCAAAAGGTGGGATTTTCACACTTCCTAGGGGTGCTACGGCTTTGGATTATGCGTATGAAATTCACTCCGAAGTTGGTTTGCACGCTAAAGAAGCTTATATAAATAGGATAAAGGTTCCTTTATTAACTGAGTTAAAAAATGGAGATATAGTCCGTATTATCACAGGAGATGAGGCCAAATATCGTTGTAGTTGGCTTGATAGTGTTAAGACTGGGAAGGCTAGGGCGACTATTAGAAGTTTTTGTCGCCAAAAGTTGCGTGATATAAACTATCAAGTATCGATTGATATTTTATCGGCTATATTTAATGTCAATGAAGCTAAAATTTTGGAGTGGTTAGAAGAAGAGGGATTAAGCAAAAAGATCTCAAAAATAGCCACAGACTCTGTCTATTTACAAGAGGTAGTCCAAATTTTAGATACTCACTCTAAAAAAGATAAGCTATTTTCGCTTAAATTTAGTGATAAACACGAGGTTAAAAAGCAGAAATTTGACAATATAGTTGTATATTCAAATTTCACTATTAAGAGTGTGGATTTTGACTATTGTTGTAACCCAAAACGGGGCGATGATATCATAGGATTTAGAAATAATAGCAATGTTACAGTCCATCACAAACTATGTGAGAGAGCCGCAAAATTGATGAGTGATAAAGAGGAGATGATCTTTGTTAAATGGACTAGAAATGCTCCGCATAGATATAAGGTTATTTTAAGTATCGAAAACAAAAGAGGAAGTTTGGCTGAATTTTTAACATATTTAGCTAAACTAAATGTTGATTTAGTCACTATCACGCTTAGTCAGAGCGATGATTTGATAGCGGCTGATTATTTCGATGTTGTGATAGAACTTAGCGATAATCTAGATAGCTCTGTGATTAGAGATAGATTAAAGGATCGCTATAAGATAGCTGAATTTAGCTCTCTAAGTGACGCATATAAAAATTAAGGAAGATTATGATAGCTAAAATTATGAGTGAGATCAAGCGTGGAACCGCCG
This sequence comes from Campylobacter sp. P0103, assembly GCF_002139545.1. Taxonomy (NCBI): domain Bacteria; kingdom Pseudomonadati; phylum Campylobacterota; class Epsilonproteobacteria; order Campylobacterales; family Campylobacteraceae; genus Campylobacter; species Campylobacter sp. P0103. The sequence continues at coordinate 96,049 of NZ_MJKG01000004.1, forward strand.
AGATAATTGATTATGAGAGAATTGAAAAATTGATTAAAGATTACTATGAAAATGGTAAAAATTTCTATATCAAAGCAGGATTTGATCCGACTGCCCCTGATCTTCATCTAGGTCATACAGTGGTGTTAAATAAGATGAGATTACTTCAAGATCATGGTGGTATCGTGCAGTTTTTGATAGGTGATTTCACTGCTAAAATCGGTGATCCAACTGGCAAAAGCGTTACTAGAAAGATTTTGAGTGATGATGTTATAGCACAAAATGCCAAAACCTATAAAGAGCAGGTTTTTAAAATTTTAGATGAGAGCAAGAGTGAGATTATGTTTAACTCAGCTTGGCTAAATAGCCTTGGTGCTGATGGATTAATAGCCCTTGCAAGTACATTTAATGTAGCTAGAATGCTTGAGCGTGATGACTTTACTAAGCGATATAAGGCTGAAACTCCTATAGCTATAAGTGAGTTTTTGTATCCGCTTTTGCAAGGTTATGATAGCGTGGCGATGAAGTGTGATATAGAGATGGGTGGAACGGATCAGAAATTTAATCTTTTAATGGGTAGAACTCTTGGTCGCACATATAATATAGGAAAAGAACAAGCTATCATCATGATGCCACTTCTAGTTGGTCTTGATGGTGTCAATAAAATGAGTAAAAGTCTTGGTAACTATATCGGTGTGAGCGAATCTGCTAAGGATATCTTCGCTAAAACTTTGAGTATTAGTGATGAGCTTATGTGGGTTTGGTATGAGTTACTTAGTAGTTTAAGTGGAGATGAGATTGAGAAGCTTAAAAATGATGTTAAAAGTGGAGCTTTACATCCTAAGGTCGCTAAGGAGAATTTGGCTTTAGAGTTGGCTGCTAGATTTAATAGCATTGAAGAAGCTCAAGCTGCTAGGGATGAGTTTAATAGAGTTCATGCTAAGGGTGAATTGCCAAGTGATATGGCTAAATTTGAGATTAATGCTGATGATATTTGGATAGTTGAAGCGCTTAGTTTGTGTAAGTTAGTTGGGTCAAATTCAGATGCTCGTCGCCACATTAAGGCAAATGCTGTTAGTGTAAATCAGGCCAAAATTAGCGATGAGCAGCTTAGACTTTCTAAGGGCGAGTATGTATTGCAAGTTGGTAAAAAAGCTTATGCTAGATTAGAGGTAAAATAATGGAATTAAAAAGTTTAAAAATCGGAAAATATGTGATCAAATACCCTATTATCCAAGGTGGTATGGGGCTTGGTATAAGCTGGAATAAATTAGCTGGTAATGTCAGTTTAAATGGTGGTTTAGGTGTTATCAGCTCTGTTGGTACTGGATATTATGAGCATAGAGCTCACATCACTAAAGAGCTAAACTCAAAACCATATGATAGTGTGAATTTCTACTCTAGAAATGGCTTTAAAGCTATAATTGACAATGCTCGTAAAATTTGTGGAGATAAACCGCTAGCTGCTAATATAATGTGTGCTAGTAATGACTATGCTAGAATAGTCAAAGATGCTTGCGAACACGGCATTAATATCATAATTTCAGGTGCTGGACTTCCTACGAATTTACCTGAGCTTACTAAGGGATTTGCCGATGTGGCTTTGGTGCCGATCATTAGCTCGGCTAAGGCTTTAAAGATAATTTGTAAAAGATGGTATGATAGATATAATAGACTACCAGATGCTGTGGTGCTAGAAGGGCCACTTAGTGGCGGACATCAGGGATTTACATATGAGCAGTGCTTGGATCCAAACTATCAGCTTGAGAAATTGATTCAGCCTGTTGTAGATGAGGCATCTAAATGGGCTGATATAGGCGGAAATCCTATCCCTGTGGTGGCAGCTGGTGGGATATGGGATCATGATGATATAGCTAAGGTTATAAATCTTGGGGCGAGTGGTGTTCAGATGGGAACTAGATTTATAGGAACTCATGAGTGTGATGCTTCTGATGGGTTTAAAGAGGTCTTACTAGCGGCTAAAAAAGAGGATATTAGACTTATCAAAAGCCCTGTTGGATATCCGGCTCGTGGGATTCAGACAAATTTGCTTGATCTAGTAGATAAAAAGGCTGGGCCTAAAATTCAGTGTATTAGCAACTGTGTCGCTCCATGCCAAAGGGGCAAAGAGGCTAAGCAAGTTGGGTATTGTATCGCTGATAGGCTCTATGATGCTGTAAGTGGCAATAAAGAAACGGGGCTATTTTTCAGTGGCGCTAATGGATATAGGCTAAATGAGATAATTAGCGTTAAAGAGCTTATTAAAAAGTTGGTTTATGGGGAAAATAGTTAAGCTTTTATTGCCGTTTTTTCTTGCTATTTTTGCTTTTGGTGGTGGTGTTTTTGATGATTTTGATAATAAATTTACCAAGGCAAATAAGCAAGATAGAATCCAAATTTACCACGAATTAAAGGGTGTCTATCTTAGTTCTATTTTAAATAATAATGATAAATTAAAGCTAGAATGCCTTGAGAGATTAGTAAGTGGTGGCAAGAGCCTTGGGATTGATTATAGTGTTTATGCTAATGAGTTAGATTTACTTAGTTCAAAATTTAGCAAATTAAAGCCAAAAATAGTAGAAACTAAAGAGCCAGCTCAGTTAGCTAAAAATACAACCAGTAAGATAGTTCAAAAAATAGAGTATAAAATCCTATCTACTAGTAGTTCTAAAGATGAATTCATTATTAGACTAAATGAAAATAGCAGCAATATAAAGATCAAAAAATCTCAGCTCAACACAAATAAAAGCTATCGTCAAATTTTTGATTTTGATGGGGTTTTGACTACATCATATAAGAATAAAAAAAGCCAAATTTCAGATCAAATAAGGGTAGCACAATTTGATAAAAATAGCGTTAGAATTGTATTTACAAATGATACAAAGCAAGAGATTAATTACACTATTGATGGTGAAAATATAATTTTTAGTATAAAAAATAGTACTCAAAAAACAACTACTAAAACTAAGAGTGCTAAAACAAACCAACAAGCAACTCAAAAAACAAAGACTAATGAACAAAAGCAAAGTCTAACAACAACTTCAGCTAAGTCTGGTATCAAAAATGATACACAACAAAATATTAGTAAAACTACAGCACAAAAGGCACAAGCAAGAGGTGTAAATAAAAATAGGATAATCGTATTAGATGCAGGGCATGGTGGCAAAGACGCAGGTGCTGTTGGAAAAAATAAATTATATGAGAAAAATATCGTTCTTAGCATTGCTTTAGAGACTGGCAAAATTCTAAAAAGTCGAGGATACAAGGTATATTTTACCAGAAGTAATGATAAATTTATAAATTTAAGAGATCGAACAAGCATAGCAAATGAGAAAAAAGCTGATATTTTTATTTCAATTCATGCAAATGCTGCCCCAAATGCTAAAAAAGCCAAAGAGATGCAAGGAATAGAGACATATTTTTTAAGCCCTACTAGAAGTGAGCGAAGTATGCAAGCTGCGAATTTAGAGAATAAAGCTGATACTGATGAGATGAATTATTTTACTAAAATTAGTTATCTAAATTTCTTAAATCGTGAAAAGATTATTGCTTCAAATAAGCTTGCAATAGATGTGCAAGCTAATTTATTAGGAGCAGTAAAATCTAAATTTAAAGTAATAGATGGTGGAGTAAGGGAAGCGCCATTTTGGGTTTTAGTAGGTGCGCAGATGCCTGCTGTATTAATAGAGACTGGATATATATCCAATGATAAAGACCATAAGCTACTATCTAATAAGGTATATAGAGATAAGATCGCCCTTGGTATAGCAAATGGAATTGATGATTATTTTGTTAAAAATAGATGATAAAATACCATAATAACGCACTTTATAACTCTGAATTTGATGATATATATTTTAATACTTATGAGCCTTTGGCTGAGTGTGAGTATGCTTATAGTAGTGCTTTAGATGGAGTTAATAAAAGTACAATTGTAGTAGCTGAGGCTGGATTTGGCGTTGGATTGAATTTCTTTTGCACTATTGCAAAGTTTAAAAGCTTAAATAAAAAGAGCCTTCACTATATCGCAGTTGAAAAGTATCCATTTAGCAAAGATGAATTAGCTAGTATTTATGAGCAATTTGGGCTTGATAGTGCTATTTATAAAGAGTTTTTAGATAACTATCATATTATACCAAATTCGCTTTTGCGTATATATTTACTAAATCGTACAATTATTCTTGATCTATATTTTGGTGATATTTTAGAGTTTTTAGAAGAGTGCGAGTTTAGAGCTGATGTTTGGTATTTAGATGGTTTTGCCCCAAGTAAAAATCCGCAAATGTGGAGTGAGAAGTTTTTATCAAATTTAGCTTGTTACTCTTATAAAGATACAATTATTAGAAGTTTTAGCTGCGCTAGAGTTGTTCGTGATAGACTTAGTCAAAATGGATTTGATGTTAGTAAACTAAAAGGTTATCATAAAAAGCGAGAGATGTTACAAGCTATTTGCATTAAGCCAAAATCTAGGATAAAAAAGCAAATTTGGTTTGATTCTCCAGTAATTACAAAACCAAAAACTATCTTAGTAGTTGGTGCTGGAATTTCTGGATTAGCTATTGCTACGCTATTTAAAGAGGCGGGATTTGATGTTGTTGTAGCTGAAGCTAATGATAAAGCTGCACAAGGTGCAAGTTCAAATTTAGCTGGAATTTGCGCTCCACTTATTACTCAACCTGGCGTAGCTTTGGGTGATATGCATATGAGTAGTTTTTTGCTCTCTAGGCAATTTTATAGGCAATTTGGTGGTGATTTTGTAGATTTTTGTGGGTGTGATGAGTATTTAGTAAATGATAAAATGCTGAGTAAATTTAATCACGATAGCAAGTTTTTTAGTATCAGTAATGATATTTATCCTAAAGCAAATATTGATTTAGCTATGCAAATTCAGCCTCAAAATCTCTGCCTTGCATTGGCAAAAAATCTTGAGATTTATTATGGATATGAGTATAAATCGCTCAAACAGCTAGAAAGTTGTTATGAAGTAAATTTTAGCAATTTAAAGACAATTAAAGCCGATGTGGTAATATTTGCTAATGGTAATAGGGCAAAAGAGCTTTTTATAAGTGAGTTTAATGATCCATATATGCAACTTAGCAGCGTTCGTGGGCAGACTACACTAGTAAGTGAGTTTGTAAATCTCAATAGACCACTTAGCGCTAGGGGATATATCACAAAGGCGATTGATAAAATTCAACTAATAGGCGCTAGTTACGCTAGGGGTGATGAGTATGCCTTGCCTAGGGATAGTGATGATGAGTCAAATTTGGCTTTGGTAAGTGAGTTTATAGATGGTAAAAATATAGATATAATTGGCTCAAATGTTGGATTTAGGGGTTATAGCGGGGATAGATTTCCTATAATTGGTGGGATTCATGATGCTAGTGAGTATATGCGAATTTACAGCTCGCTCTTATGGACAAAGGCTAAATCAACTCACCAAAATCCGATATACCATCCAAATATTTTGATATCAGCAGCTCACGGATCAAGGGGGCTTAGCACTGGAATTTTGGGGGCTAATATGCTATTAGATATGGTTTTGGGGCGTCAAATTTGCGTTAAAAAGAGCGTAATCAATGCTCTAAATCCATCAAGATTTCTAATTAGAAAACTAAAAAAAGGCTTAGTAAAATCAAGTAGCTAAAATAATAAGCTAAGTCAATTATAAATTTAGTTAAAATTACCAAAAGCTTATAAAAGGATTAAAATGTATTGGCAAGATACGCAAATAGCAGTTGTGGAGTGCGATGGTAGGTTTTTTGCTTTAAATGGCTGGAATGATGAGTGCTTTGATAGATGTTGGGAGTGTTCTAGCAAGGATGGCAAGAGATTTGATAGCATTGTAGGCGATGAGACATATCGAATTTGGTGTGATGAAAATGGCGTTAGGTTGGAGTTAAACTGCTTTGGTGCTAAGGATAGTATAGAGTATATGTATAAGGTTTTGGTGCCGTATTCTGGGGCGGCAAATAGCGTAAATGGCGAGATTTTACGAGCTGTTTTAGCTATAGAAAATGGCGAGTCATATAGAAGTGGAGCTATAAAATTTATAAATTCACATATAGATGATAGTGAGATTTTAACTCTTTTAGACTCTTTAAAAGATGGCGATATGAGTAAATTTAGCGAGTTTAAAAGTATGGTCGAGAGCCATATCTATGCTAAGTTTTTGGCAAATGAATTTATAGATAATTTTGTTGATTTTGAAGATTTGGCAGATTGACTCTGCCATCAAGACCAGCTAAAACTGCTAAGTTCATCAAGATCGCCTTTATATTTGGCTTTTAATGAGTTTATGTAGGTTTGGTTTTTATCCATTAATTGTTCTGTTTGGGCTTGGAGTGAGTTTATGAATTTGGTGATAAATGTGGAGTTACCAGTAAATTCACTCTCAAATTCATAGTAACTTAACTCATTTAAGATTCTCTCATTTATCTCACTAAGTCTAGGATAATAGAGGCTAAAAGCAAGTGGGTCAGACTCATAATCTTTACTACTTTTTTCGCATTTTTGGGCGATGAAATTTACACTTAATCTAATTGCGTTTTGATAGTTAGCACTAACTTTGATAAATACCCTTTCAAAAAATAGCTCTAAATTTGAAAATTTAGCCAAAAATAGAGTTTCAATATTGCTTAAAAATAGAGAATAAACCTCACTTGAAAATTTGCGAATATCAGCAAATAGCAGATCTGAGTGGAGTGGGTCAGATTTTCTAAGGCTTTCATATTTGGCTTTATAGCGAAGTGTTAGCTCTTTTAACTCATCAAAAATAGCTTGTAAATCAGCTAGGATTTCGCTTTGAAATTCGCTTAAATCTCGCTTAAATTTCTTAAATATCTTGGTAAATTTCTCATCGTTATAGATTAGTTTAGCCAAAATTTCATCTATATCCAAGCTAACTCTTTCATACTCTATCTTCTCAAAGCTATTTTTATTTAAAAAGCCGGTTTTTTCTTTATAATAGGCGGATTTTTGGTTTTTTAAAGCGGAGTTGATCTCATTTGCGATTAGGGCGGCATTTTGTTTGATAGCTTCAAAAAATATCTCAAATTTAGAGTTATAGATATCTTTTAGTTCGCCAAATTTGAGATTAGTTTTGTTTTGAAATTTAGTGAAAATATCTGAAATTTCATCTAAGATATTGATGAAATTTAAATTTTGATTTTGCGATGAAAGAAGTATCTCTTGCGAAGTTGCTTTGATAAAATCCTCTTTTGTGTTAGCTATTTTATCTAGGAATTTAAAGACAGCTTCAAATCCACTATCGCCACTATTTTCTCTTTGGAGTTTGGCTGAGATAGCCTCAACAGAGCTAAAATAATTGCTATATGTTAGATTGGCGTGGGCTAAAACTCTAGTTATCTCATCGCTACTTAATTTATCTTTTTGGTTTAATAGGGCAATTGCGTTTTGTTTTAGGCTATTTGGGATGAGAGTTAGCTCATCTAGCTCGCTTTTTCTAGCGGCATTATCGATTAAGCTAATCCAAATTAAAGCTACGGCTTCTTTTAATATCATTTTAGTCTCATTGGTATCAGCGTCGCTTCTTGAATTTAGCCCAGGAGTATCGATGAAGCTTATCTTTTTAAGTAGTTCATTTGGGGCGTATATTGTAAGATTTTTGACATCTTTTAGGGCGTGGCGTTGATCTACAAAGGCGCTTAGCTCATCTATATTTTTATACTCATCTCTACCATCATTGTGTAGAATTTTAAGCATATAATTTGGTGCGTACTTGATAAATGTAGGCTTAGCGGTTACTGGCACAACCCCAGTTGGTAATATATCAGCACCTAAAAGTGCGTTTAAAAAGCTTGATTTCCCGCTACTAAACTGCCCGACAATCGCTACAAGCGGCGGTTCGTGGCTTAGTAGGCTAAGGAAGTTTAATCTCTCGATTAGCTCCTTACTAGGGTGAAATTTAGGCTCACAAATAAAGGCACAAAATCTCTCAAATTCACCTAAAAATCCATCATCAAAGCTGATTTGATATACTCTTTTATACTCTTTTATAAACTCTTTTAGCATAGCTCTATCCTATTTTTGATCTCTTGGCATTGCGATATTTTGGTATCTATATCGGTTATTAATTGCTCTTTGTCTTTGATATTTTCAAAGGCTGATTTGGCTAGTTTGTTTATCTGTTCTTCTTTGGTTTGTAGATGCTCTCTCATAGCGTTTAATTCAAATTTAATGCCATTTATATACTCGTTAGTACAAGCACTAGCTAGTTTGCTAAGTTGGTTTGGTAGATTTAAACTCACTATAAAATCATCAAAAATTTTGGTTAAATTAGTCCCTATAATCTCAATATTTTTATCACTTTTTATAGCTTTATTTACATCGCTATTTAAAATTTCGTAGTTGATTTTAGGTAGATTTTGGTCTATATAACCCCTAATATCTGGCAGATTCAAATTCGCATTTTTCGCCCCAAGTTTTAGCTCTAAAATTTTATTAGCAGAGTCAATATCTTTGCTGATTTGTTGCTTAAAATCTCTGAAAAAATCTATAAAAGAGTCATTAAAACCACTCTCTATAATCACCCCAAGTCTAGCGATATCTAGCTTGATTTTTTTATTTGTGGCGTATTTGACATCGCTGATTACTCTATCTTTGATTTTAGCGCTTATGGCTTTTAGTGTTGCGTTGCTATTTTCGTTATCATAATTTAATCTTTTAAGTAGATTTTCAAGTTCGCTATTTATGCTATTTGTGGCACTGCTTATCTCATCTATCTCATTTTGGAGTGATTTGACAAGCTCTTTGGCTGTGGAGGTATCTGAAGTTAGGGCTGTTTTTTGTGCTTTTAGATCATCTTCTATTAAATTTGCGATATTTAAAAGCTCTTTTTTGTAGTTATCGATAATTAGGGTTGCCTTTTTAGAATTTGAGCCAAAAAAGCTCTCATAAAGATAGCTTTTTAGCTCATCTATTCCGATATTTTTAATCGCTGAAATGGTAAAAAACTTCGTCTCATCAGCCAAGCTCTCATCAAACCCACACTCACTAAGCTCGGTTTTTATGCTATTTTTGGTGTAGTTTAAAACCTCTTTTATATCATTTGGACTAAGCTTATCAATGTGAGTAAGAGCGATGATTAGGCCTGCGCTTTTACCATTTTTTAGAGTATTTACTATAAATGCCATATCTTTTTTTGTTGCGCTTTGACTAGCGTTCATTAGATGAAGTGTAAAATCGCTTTGACTCATATAATTAGCTGTTAAAATCTCACGCAATACCACCGCATCATCAAGGCCAGGAGTATCAACTATATCAATTCCATCTTTTAAAATATCTAATTTAATCCCCAAAATCACCTCTTTAACCATCTTGCTAATCTCATTAGAAGCTGTTGTGTAGGACTTTAACTCATCTATTGGGATGATTTTGTCTTCTAGGATTTTTGGTTCTAAATCCATTGATTTTAGCTCTTCAGGCGACCAGAAGCAGACTTTGGCAAATTCATCTTCGCTATATGTTAAGACACTTAAATTCGCCGTTTCAGGGATATTTGATGCGCCTAGAATTTTCTTATTCATCAAAGCGTTTAAAGTGCTACTTTTACCAGCGTTGATAACTCCAGTAACTGCTATTTTAAATTTAGAGTTATTAGCACTTTCATATGCATTGCTTAATCTTTTACTAACTTCGCTAAGTTTAAATTCACTTAAGATTTGATGAATTTCATTTAATGTATGTAAATTTTTATGAAATGGCTGAGTTTCAGCACTATTTTGAATAGTAGGGTTTAATTCAAGATTATTTATAAAATCACTTATAAGATTATATCCATTAAAATCTATAATCTCATTTTTGGCTAGTTCATTTAATCCATTTAATACTTTTTGATTATCCATTTTTATAGATTTTATAGCATTGATTATACCTATTTGACTTAATTGGACGCTATATTCGTTTAGATTTAAATTCGCTTTTGAAAATATATCTTTTAAGCTTTGAAGTTTGATTAATCTATCATAATTTCGTGGATTTATACAAAGTATTATCGCCGCTTCATCGCTGTTAAATTCACTTATGTGATTCTCATCTACATATAGGGTTTTAACTCCCCAAATTTGCTCTAATATTTTAACCATTTTTTACCTTTTTAACTCTTGATATTAATAAAATTGCTCCTAAAATCAAAACTAAAATAAATATAGCAAAAGAGATTTGTGCCATATTAATTAGCTTTAAGTTTGGGATTAGATACCAGCCATTTTGATATAAATCTATCAAATAGGCTTGAAGTGGGTCAAATTTACTTCCAAGTGGTGGCATAGGCATATCAAGGCCACATTGCCCAGTTGCTTTAAATAGCGATGGCAAAATCTCATCCCATGCAATTTTTAGCTCAAAAATAGGCCTGTCAAGACAGCCTTTTACTCCAAATGGATTTGCATTGGCAATTGCTTGATGGATTGTATTTAGTTTCAAACTCTCTAAAAGACCACAAATCGCCCCATAACTAAAAACTAAACCCCCAAATATATAAAGTAAAATTTGCTTATAAAATATCGCTATAAAAATAGCTCCAAATCCTGCTATAATCATATAATATCGTATATAGATACACTGCACACATGGACGCATATATAGATAATTTTGAAATATAAAATGTGCCACGCCGACGCAAAAAAGCATAAAAATACCTATATAAATCCATAATCTTTTACTACTCATTTAATACCATTGTGTTGAATTTGGGCTTTATTATAACCAAAACTTGCTATAATTTTGTAAATTTAAAAGGTTATAGTGATTTGGATACCTTAAAATATCTGCAATTTTATTTTGTTTTTGACCGGATTTTAGATGGTTATGATGATATTTTTGAGGCGATTGATGGCGAAATTTTGGCTAAATTTGATAGTTTTTGTAGCGAATTTAATTTCTATCATGATGAGGCGAAAATATTTCTAATGCGCCTTGCTAAGGGTGATAGAAAGAGATTTGTAGCAAGTAAATATCTACCAAGACCATTAAGTAGCGCTATAATAAGCGAGCTATTGGATAAAAAATTTATTAAAATTGAGCAATCTAAGGAGATAAAACCTATTAAAAATCGCCACCAAAAGTTAAAAAAAGAGCTTAGAAGATATCAAATTCAAGATAAAATTCACTTTACTAAGCGGTTTTATAGATTTTGGTTTAGATTTATTGAGCCAAATTTAGAGCTTTTAAAAGCTGGTGATAAAGAGTCTGTAATGGATAAGATAAAAGTAGAATTTGACCACTACTGCTCGCTTGAGTTTGAACTAGCAAGCATTGAGTTACTCTCAAAAAATTTAAATATTCCAAAAGAGCAAATCTCAAGCTATTGGGATAAGGAAAATGAGATTGATATCTACACTAGTTATGATGGTTTTACTCTAGTGGCCGAAGCTAAATATAAGGAGCGAAAAATCTGTAAAAATATACTAAATTTATTAATGCAAAAATGTGAAAAATCTAAAATAAATTGGGATAAGATGGCGTTATTTTCAAAATCTGGCTTTAGCAATGAGCTTTTAGGGCTTAGAGATAATAGAGTGATTTTGTTTGGACTTGATGATTTTAAGGATTTATATGAATGAGAATATAAAAAGTATAGAAGAAGGGCTAAAAAGCCTAATAGAACAGACATATTTAATAGAAAAAGAGTATAAAGTATTAGGCGAGTCCTATGCAAATTTGCAAAAGTTTACCCAAGGGATTGTCGAGAGTTTAGGTGCATCACTATGGGCGATTAGTACTAGTGGCGAAGTAATGCTAAGTAATGATAAAGCCAAGCAAATTATGGATATCTTGCCTAGTATTAATATGCAAAAAAGTACTCAAGAGGTTGAATTTGATGGTAGGGTTTATGCTATTAAAATTACTCACAATATGCAAAATAAAATAATTTTAGCTACTGATATAACTGATGAAAAACGAAGTGCTAGACTAGTATCAATGGGTGCAGTAGCAGCACATCTTTCTCATGAGATTCGCAATCCAATAGGTTCAATTTCGTTATTAACTAGTACGCTTTTAAAACGAATAGATGATAGAAATCGACCATTAATAGAAGAGATAAAAAAGGCTATTTATAGAGTTGAGGGGATTATAAAGGCAACATTGCTTTTTACCAAAGGTGTTCAAATAAGTGCAAATGAATTTAAGTTAAAAGATTTAGAGATTATGTGTGGCGAGGCGGTTGCACAATATGCATTTACTAAAGATATCGAGTTTAAATTTAGTGGTTTTGATGGGGTGATTTGCGGTGATATAAATTTGCTTGATTTGGTATTTTGTAACTTTATATTTAATGCTATTGATGCGATTGAAGAGAGTGATGATGATAACGGTGTAGTAAGTATAGAACATAAATTTAAAGATGGTATGCATAATTTTTATATCAGTGATAGTGGTGTGCAGCTACCTAGTGGAACAATATTTGAGCCGTTTAAGACTACAAAGCTTAAAGGTAATGGTTTGGGTCTTGCGCTTAGCTTAGAGATTATAAATGCTCATAAAGGCTCAGTTGCAGTTCAAAATGAACCAAAACTATTTACAATAAGCCTGCCTTAAAAGTGCTTTTTAAGTAAATTTGTGGTAAATTTAGCAAATTCTTATACATTAAGGAGTTATAATGATACAAACTTGTCTTTTTCCTGCTGCTGGATATGGGACTAGATTTTTACCCGCAACAAAAAGCTTGCCAAAGGAGATGTTGCCAATCTTGACAAAACCGCTTATCCACTATGGTGTAGATGAGGCTAGAGAGGCTGGTATGAATAATATGGCTTTTGTTACTGGGCGTGGTAAAAGAGCGCTAGAAGATTACTTTGATATTAGCTATGAGCTAGAACATCAAATTGCTGGAACTAGCAAAGAGTATCTATTAACTGATATTAGAGAATTGATGGGGCATTGTACATTTAGTTTTACTCGTCAAACTCATATGAGAGGTTTAGGTGATGCAATTTATAGTGGCAAGGGTCTTGTAGGAGATGAGGCATTTGGTGTAATTTTAGCTGATGATTTGTGTGTTAATGAAGATGGCGAAAATGTCCTAGCTCAAATGGTAAAAATTTATGAGAAATATCGCTGTAGTATAGTTGCTGTAATGGAGGTACCTAAAGAAACTATAAGTAGTTATGGCGTCATAGATGGCAAATTTATCGAAGATGATTTAATAATGGTAAATGATATGATAGAAAAACCAGACCCAAAAGATGCACCAACAAATTTAGCAATAATTGGTAGATATATTCTAACTCCAGATATATTTGAGATCATAGAACATACCAATCCAGGTAAAAATGGTGAGGTGCAAATCACCGATGCGTTACTTAAACAGGCGCAAAATGGAATGGTTTTAGCCTATAAATTTAAAGGACGAAGGTTCGATTGTGGAAGTGTAGCTGGATATGTTGAAGCTACGAATTTTTTCTATGAGCATGAATATGGTAAAAAATAATCTTAAATTTAGCCCAAAAAATATCACAACAATCAATAGCTATGCTAGGCGAATGAATGATGAAATTAAAGGTGATGATATAGGGTATTATCATCTTCCTAGTTTAGGAATGGATATAGTTAGCAAGATAGAAGAGATGGCTAAATGCGATTTTGATAGCGTAGTGCTTGTAGGAGTAGGTGGAAGCTCTCTTGGAGTTAAAGCACTATATGATATGTTAAATTTACAAAAAGAGCTTATATTTTTAGATAATCTTGATCCATATAGTATAGAAAAAAAGTGTGCTAAAATCGATCCTAATAAAACGCTATTTATAATTTCAAGTAAGTCAGGTACTACAATTGAAACTATATCTATATATAAGTATATTTTAGCAAAATTTGTTATAAAAAGTTATGAGAATTTTATCTTTATTACTGATCCAGATAGTCCGCTTGAGAGCTATGCTAAAAAAGTTGGAGCTAAGATTTTTAATATTCCAAAAAATGTAGGTGGAAGATTTAGCGTTCTTTCAGCTATCGGACTTGTACCGCTTGGTTTGTGTGGAGCTGATATTAAAGATTTACTAGCTGGAGCAAATAGTGCTAAAGAGCAGTATCTAGATAATGGCGATGATGGAGTACTACAAAAGGCTTATTGCTATGCTACTCATGGTAGTGCTAGGATAAATGTATTATTTAGTTATAGTGATAGATTAACAAGCTTTAATGAGTGGTATGTGCAGTTATGGGCTGAGAGTTTAGGGAAAAAGCGTGGGTATAAAAGAGTTGGTTTAACTCCTGTTGGTCTAGTAGGTAGCAAAGATCAACACTCATTTTTACAACTTATAATGGAGGGCGTAAAAGACAAGACAGTAACATTTATAACTATAAAAGATCACAACAGCACTATATCGGTGCCAAATTTAAAATTAAATTTTTTAGATGGATGTGATTTTGTAAATAGCAAAAGTATAGCTGAGGTTTTTAATGCTCAAGCGCATTCTACTATGCAGGCTTTGGCTAGCGAGATGATTAGTATTGATGAGTTAGTTATTGATAGGCTTGATGAGTGGCATTGTGGTTGGTTAATATACTATTACGAGCTACTTACTAGTGCAACTGGATTAATGCTAGGTATCAATACTTACGACCAGCCAGGCGTAGAAGCTGGTAAGAGAATACTTAAAAAGCTATTAGAGAGCAAAGAGAGTTGAATTTAACTTAAATAGTAAAATATTCTAAATAATAAAAATTATTACTTACTTTATACTTTTTTAAGTTAATTCTGTGTATAATTACACAACTTAAATATAAAGGATAAAAAATGAAAAATGTAGTAACACAACTTAACCAACTTCAAGCTGATGCACATAGCTTGTTTGTAGCTTTCCATGATTATCACTGGAATGTAAAAGGTTTGCAATTCTTCTCAATTCATGAATATACTGAAAAAGAGTATAATGAACTTGCTGAGCTTTTTGATGAGATGGCTGAGCGTGCTATTCAACTAGGCGGCAAAGCAATTACAAAAACTGATGAGCTTTTAAAAGTTGCTAAAGCCCCAGTAGTTAGCAAAGATAGCTTTACTTCAGTAGAAGTAATTGAAGCTTTAAAAGATGCTTTTGTTTATCTATTGGCTGAGTTTAAAAAACTTGAAGAGATTGCTGAAAGCGCAGGTGATAATACAACTGTAGCTATAGCGCAAGAAAATTATGCAAGTCTAGAGAAAAAAATCTGGATGCTTAAGGCTACTTTGGCATAATTTAATAAGAGTGGCTCATAAGCCACTCAAATTATTATTTTTTAACCGCTTCAATCTCGATATTTAGTTTAATCTCATCACCAAGTGCCACTGTGCTAGAATCTGGCGCAAAGTTAAAATCACTTCTTTTGATCTTGCCTTCTAGGCTAAATCCTACTATTTCGGTGCCTTGTTTGTTTTTACTTACGCCGCCAAATTCATAGTTTAGCACTACTGGTTTAGTAACATCTCTAATTGTTAAATCACCTTTGATTTTGCCTTCGCCATCTCCGCTTTTTTCATAGCTTTTCATTGCGAATTTGATTTGTGGGAATTTCGCAGTATCGAAAAAATCAGCCTTTTTAAGGTGTGCATCACGACCTTGATTATTTGTATCTATAGAATCTACTTCTATTGTAGCTGTTAGATTAGATGGGACTTTGTCTGTGATATCTAGCTCTCCATTAAATTTGCTAAATGTCCCTGTAACATTGCTAACTTGAAGGTGTTTGATTTTAAAAGCTGTACTAGAATGAACCGCATCGACGCTATAAATTGTCGCATTTGCCGCACCAAAAAGCAAGCCTAAAGCCGCAACTGAAGTTAATATTTGTTTTTTCATATTTTCTCCTTTTGAGTTTGTAAAATGATTATATTTAGCTAAAAATAATATATCTTAAATAATCTAAAATTTAGCCAAAAAGCACCCTTAAACGATGGGCTAAAAAGCTAGAAAATTCATCTATTTTTATATCTCTTGGTCTTGCTTCTCGCTGTTTTTTACCCCATAAAGACTCTGGAAAATACTCATCATCTTTAAATCTAGCTTGAATATGCATATGTACTCGTGGCATATAATTTGCAAAGCTTGCCCAATTAATCTTATCAGGGCTATAAAACTCAATCATAGCTTTTTCGCACTCAAGTGCTGCTTGAAATAGTCTATTTCTCGTATCAGTATCGCAATCGCTAAGTTCTTTAAATTCGCTTTGAGTAAATATTTTTACCCATGGAGAGGCGTTTGGTTCTATCTCGATATATATAAATTTATCGCTATAAATCATATTAATCCTTTCTAAAATTTATATAAATTATATCAAATTTATCGCTATTTTATAGGAGTTTTGATACTATTGCGCTATTAAAATAATAAGGTTAAAAGTGAAAAGTGCAATTATTGTCTATGATGGGGTAAATTTTCTTAGTTTTGCTAGAATTTATGATGTTTTTATGCGATGTGGAATTGATTTTGTCGTGATTGGATTTCGTGGAGATGCCCGCGATGAGATGGGATTAGCTCTACCTATGCATCTGAGTTCTGAGTCACTTTATGGTTATGATATTGTAGCAATTCCTGGTGGTTCAGGTGCTGATGTCTGGGCTGATGATGGGATATTTTTAAGCTGGATGAATAGCAGCAGCCAATCAAGAGATATAATCTCACTAGATAATGGAGATTTAATACTTGATGGTGCAGGGCTAAATGGGCGTAAATTTAGCTATGAAGAGGCGCTTGTAGAGTGGATAAAGAACAGAGCATAATATCGAATTTTAAGCATAACTTAAATGGCGATGATGGTGCTATCATCGGTGATATGGTATATAGTAAGGATATGTTTGTAGAAGATATTCATTTTAAATTACACTGGTTAAGTCCAAAACAGATTGGTAAAAAGGCTATGATAGTAAATTTAAGTGATGCAATTGCTATGAATGCTACACCAAAATATGCACTTTTAGGTCTTGGACTACCTAAGAATTTAAGCAATAAATATATTAAAGAGTTAAGCATTGGATTAAAAGAGTGTGCAGCACAATATGGCACGCAAATTATCGGAGGAGATACTATCTTAAGCAATAAGCTTATAATTAGCTTAACTATAATCTCATATTTAAACTCAAAAAAACCATTAATAAGAAGTGGAGCCAAAATAGGTGATATAGTATGTTATACTGGGGTTTTAGGCGGTTCTATTAAGGGGCTTAGAACGCTTTTAAACGGTGGTAAAATTAGCTCAAATTCACGCTTTGTAACTCCAAATTTAAGGCAAGAGTTTATAAAACAAAGTGCTAAATGGATAAGATCAGGAATGGATATTAGCGATGGTTTAGCTAGTGATTTGCCAAAGATTACACAAAATAGAGCAGTTAAATTTAATAAAAAATTATCCAAATTTGAGTTTATTAGCGGGGAAGAGTATGAGATGTTAATTGTCGTACCGCCTAAAAATATAAAAAGAGTATTAAACCAAGCTAAAAAATGTAGAGTAAAATTAAATTTACTAGGTAAAATTATAAACGAAAGGGCAAAATTTCATGGAAAATTCACCCATTTTTAAGCCATTATTAACAACAACACATACGCCAATCAATGCGCATTTTAGCAAAAATGCAAGTGATTTTGTGGTGCGTGAGATTCCACTATATGAGTTTAGTGGAAATGGCGAGCATTTAGTTATGCAAATTCAAAAAAAAGGCCTAAGCACATCTGAGGCATTGAGTATTTTAGCATCAGCTACTGGTGCTAAGATTAGAGATTTTGGCTATGCTGGATTAAAGGATAAAGAGGGTATGACTACGCAATATATCTCAATTCCAGCTAAATTTCAGAGTGCTATAAGTAGTTTTTCTAATGAAAATATTAAAATTTTAAATGCTACACTCCATAATAATAAGCTAAGAATTGGCCATTTAAAAGCAAATCACTTCTTTATTCGTCTTAAAAAGGTATTGCCAAGTGAGGCTAAAAAGCTTCAAAATGTTATAGAATTGATCAAAAATCGAGGTTTTGCCAACTATTTTGGCTATCAAAGGTTTGGTAGATTTGGTGATAATTATCAAAACGCTAAAGAGTTATTAATAGCTATGGCAAATAATGATAAAAAGAGTCTTAAAAAATATAATCCAAAGCTTAGAGATTTTTTGATTTCTGCATATCAAAGTGAGTTATTTAATCGCTATCTTAGCAAAAGAGTAGAGATTAGTCGATTTTGCGAGAGTTTTAGCGCTAAGGAGTTAGCTGAAATTTATAAATTTGATAACGATACTATCAAAGATTTAAAAAGTCAAAAGCAGTTTTTTAGATTAATTCGTGGTGAAGTGATGGGACATTATCCATTTGGCAAGTTATTTTTATGCGAGGATTTAGAATCTGAGGTTGATAAATTTAATCAGCGTGATCGCACCAGCTGTGGTTTATTAGTTGGAGCTAAAGCTTATGAAGCTACTGGTGTGGCGTTTAGTCTTGAACAAGAGATTATGGCTGAGGGATTTGGATTTGCTAAATTTGCTAATGGAGCAAGAAGATTTAACTGGGTATGGGCCGATGAGATGAAGTGTAGTTATAATGAAGAGGAGGCACAATTTAGCCTAAGCTTTACATTACAAAAGGGATCTTATGCTACTGTGGTTTTGCGTGAGATTTTAGGTAGGGAAATTTTTGATATTTAAAGATTATTAAATTTGCCAAATGCTATGATTATTAGCAGCTTGTCAGCAATGTAGTTTGTGCTGACAAGTCTTATTATAAATATCTATTTAAAGCTAGTTAGCTTATCGTTTAGTTTTTTTGCGCTATTTAAAATTTCATTTGATACTATCTCAATTTGAGTAGCTAATTGAGTCAGATTAGTAGCTGCTCTACTTACCTTATCTATATTACTATTTAGCAGCGTTACACGCTCTTTGGCTGTGATGGATTTTTCTTCTACGGTTTGAGTAGATTGAATTCCAGCGTTTAATTTATTTATTGAATTTGCTATATTATTTTTTAGATCAGCAGCTTTATTTGAGGTATTATTCATAGAGATATGGATATCATCCATTAGGGTTTTATTATAATTAACTTGTTGAACAATAGTTTGAACAGTTATATTTATCTCGCCTAACGATCTGCTAGTTTTATCAGCTAGCGCACGAACTTCATCAGCTACTACTGCAAAACCTCTACCATGTTCTCCTGCACGAGCAGCTTCTATAGCAGCATTTAACGCTAGTAGGTTTGTTTGGTCTGCGATATCTTTAATAGCACTTGTAACGCTATAGATAGTATCAGCGCTTTTTACTAGTTGATCCATATTAGCTACGATCTCATTTTCTTGTTGGCTACTAACTTCAATTAATTCAATCAACTCTAAAAGCGTATTTTCTACAGTATTCATTAATGTTTTTAAATCTTGCATATTTAGCGTTGCGTCATTAGCAAGTAGCTTATTTAGGTTAATTGTTTCATTTAATAAGATTGTAATCTTTTGAACACTAGCTACTTGTTCGTGCTGGTGAAGTGAGTTTTGTTTTAGTTTTTTAGCATTTTCTTGCAAGCTAATTGAGTTTTTATGACTTGTATTTGAACTATCAATAGCCTCTAAAACTGAATTTTGAACAATCTGAATAAATTTATTTATATATCCAGCACTAGTGGCTAGTTCACTTTTTGGGTCTATTTTTAATCGAGAGTTAAGATTTGCTCTGTTACTTGCTAAATTCGAGCTAAGTAATTCTAGATTTTTAGTTGGGATAACTACTTTAACAAGTGTCAAATATATAAATACCGCAAATATAAGCAAGGTTACACCAAATACTATAATTGAGATATATAGTTGGTTTTTGTTGTTTTCTTCTATTTGGTTTGCGATTATAGTTTCAAATTTGTTTAATTTTTTGTTTAGCTCTTGATTTAGGTATAGGATAGAGTTATCTTGCATTACGCTGATTTGACTTAACATCATAGAGTAGTGCTTTTTAAATAAATTTAATAGCTCACTATTATCTAATCTAGCTTGATCTACATTTTTAACAAGCTCATTAAGCGTATCTAAAACATCTCTAGCCAATATATTTTGAGTTGATACAATGGCTAAGATTTGATCCATCGCCTCTAATAGAGCTAGGTTTTCTGGTGTTGGGTTTGCTACTACTAATTTATCTATATCGTGGCTTAGAGTAAATAGATATGCTTTTGAGTTTATAGCGATTGAATTTGCTGATTTAAATCTCTCTAATTGTATCTGCTTATCCTCAAATGATTTAGATATTGAGCTTAGCATATTAGCATCTACATCTAAACTAGCTAAATATTGCAAGGTTTCTTTAAATTTATTGCTATAAACTACACTTGAGTCGTAGTTTATAAAGTTAAATTTGGTTCTAAAAACTTGATCGATTTGTAGATCATAAATTTGTAGATGTTGCGTAGCCATCGTTATCTCTTCATTTTTTAGAGCGGATCTATAATTATTAAAGATAAATACCAAAAGAATAAAAATAAATACCAAAACAAGCACAGTAAGTGCGATAAACTGAGTTAAAAAACTGATTTTTCTAGAATTGTTCATTATATTCCCCTGTTAAGCTCTCTAAAAATGCGACTATATCTTCTACTGTTTGCTGATCTAGGAATTTGCCTAATTGATAATAAGCCATAAATTGCACGCACGCATCAAGAGTTGGAATACTTCCATCGTGATAATATGGGGCTGTTTTGGCTACATTTCTTAGACTTGGAACTTTAAAGACCATTTTATCAGATTCTACCTTTGTAATTTCATAGCGACCCAAATTCTCTTGATTTGGATATGGCTCGAAAATTCCGATCTTTTGATACATTGTCCCACCGATATTTTGCCCTTGATGACAAGCTACACAACCATTAGTTTTAAAGGCATTCCAGCCTCTTTTTGCTGCTTCACTAATGGCATTTTCATCACCTTTTTGGTATCTATCAAATGGAGCATTTGGGGTGATTAATGTCTTTTCAAACTCAGCTATGGCATCGGTGATATTATCCATATTTATTTCACCATAAATTTTATTAAATTTAGCTTTATAATCAGGATTTTGCTCTATTATCTTTATAACTTCAGCTTCATCATTTAGTCCCATCTCTTGCGGATTAGTAAAAGGCGATCTAGCTTGATCGGCTAAATCCTTAGCTCTACCATTCCAAAATTGAACGAAATTAAATGCCGCATTAAATGTGGTTGGTGAGTTAAAAGGGGTATCCATAACTCCATTTATACCAGTTGAAAATACTTGATTATCCACACCAAAGGTCTTTGTATCGTGGCAAGTATTACACGATACTTTTCCATCTTTTGATAGGCTTGTATCCATATATAGCTGTTTTCCTAGTATTGCTTTTTCTTTGTTATATGGGATACTATCAGGAATAGGCGTAATCATCTGATTTTGATTTATCTCAGTTTGAGCATTACAAATATTAAAGACAACTAAAGTCATAAATAAAGCTCTTTTTATCATATATTATCCTTAAAAATTGCAAATTTAAAAAAATATAAAAAATTAAATTTAGTTGAATTTTACTAAAAAAGAGTTAATTAATTCTACATTAATTATAAATTTTAAGCTCGATTTTGATAAAATTACATTGGTGCGATGGATGGTCGCAAGGGTTAAAGCCTTGAGGAAAGTCCGAGCTGCAATAAGACAGAGTTCCACCTAACGGGTGGCTGAGGTAACTCAAGGGATAGTGCAACAGAAAGCAAACTGCCGCTTTAGCGGTGATGGTGAAACGGTGGAGTAAGAGCCCACCAGTGCTAGCAGAGATGCAAGCAGCTATGTAAACCCAACTCGCAGCAAGAAGGGATGGTTTGGAGTCTTATATTCAACCCTTCGCTTGAATTTGATCTAAAATCAAATCTAGATAAATGGCCATCATAACAGAACTCGGCTTATAGTCGCACCTGTTTTTTATTTAAAAATTTACCTAAATTAATACTTATATAATTTATAAACTAGCTAAATCTTAAATTTAATAATCTAGCTAGTTTAGCAAGTCAAAAGCTATTAAAAGTCATATTTTTTGGCTTTTTTAACCTTATTTAGCTCGGCTTCTAGCTCCTTTTGCTTAGTACGAAAAAGCTCAGCCGCACTCTTTAAAAGTGCAGCCGTACACTCTAGCTCATCTGGGGCTAGCTTTGGTGGATAGTTGTTTATAAGGTATTCTATCCTATCTAAATTCTCACTTACCAAAGCGGATTTAAAATCATTGAGCCAACTCATTTATCATCCTTTGTTACATCTCTCCATGCTTCTAAAAGCTCTCTTGTTACATGAACTACTTCATCTAATTTACTTTGGTCGTTTGTGATATTAGCCTCTGAGATTAGCTGAATTTGTCTACTATATAGCCCTTGAAGATACTCACTGATTTGGCCTTGGCTCATATCTAGTGAATTCATTAGCTCAAAAAATATAGCATTAGTTTTGTTTAAAAATAGTACCTTATTTTCTATATCACCCTCATCCATAGCCTTTTTAGCACGGTAGATAAAACGCAAAACCCCCTCATATAGCATAGAGATGAGTTTTTGTGGGGAGTCAATCCCCATATTATTTTGATTATAGGCTGCATATGCAGCATTTGATGATGCCATCACTGTTCCTTTACTTGTTAGCATTTCTTGCAGCCTCGATCATACCATTTACAGTATTCATTTGAGATTCTAGCTTAGCAATGATAGTATCATATTGTGACCACTTTTCTGCCATTGTAGTGTATTTAGTATCTAGCTCTTTTTGGCGTTGTTCTTTAGACTCAGTTAGAGATTTATGCGAGTTTGTTAGGTTTTCTTCATAAGTTGTTAGAGTACCATTAGTGCCAATTAAGCCATTTATAGTATCATTTAATCCTTTAAAGAATCCGCCTATAATCTCAGTTTTACCATCTAGCTTTTGCTCTTTTAGGCCTAGTTTAGTTAAGAAATCACTATTACCTTTAATCTCAATATCAATGCCACCTGAGCCTTTTAGTACTAGTTTGCCATCTTTGTCAAATGAAGCTGAGATATCGCTTAGGCCGCTAGCGTTTGCTATAGCTTTTAGTAGGGCGTTTTTCTTGGCTTTTTCATCCCAAGGGGTTGTACCTGTATTGGTTTTTGGAATATCAATTGTAATATCTACCCCATTAATTGTTAATGTGCCTTTTATATCTTCATTCCAATCTATTTTTTTATCCCCAAATGCTGTAACATTTGTAAATTTAGTCTCAGAGCTAAAGAAGCTTTTAAACTCATCAAATTTAGTATTTATCATATCGTTTAGCACTGATGAATCTAGAGTTAGTATTCCATCTTTAGTAAGCGTGATACCAAAATCAGCCAAAGATTTACCATCTTTGCTTACGCCATTTATTATTTTATTTAGTTCTGTGGTGATAGATGTGATCTCTCTTACCCCTTGGAATGTACCAGCTAGGCCAGTTTCGCTATCGTATTTGGTAGCTTCGTTTATATTATTTATTAGTGAGTTATATGACTTTACCATCGCTTGGATATCTTCTAGGATACCATCAGTGTTTTGGGTGATATTTACATTAGTACTCTCACCAGCTTTATCTACTTTATTTAGAGTTAAGCTCACACCTAAGATTAGATCTTCAACTTTATTTGAACTTCTAGTGATATCTATACCATTGTATTTAAATTTAGCATCTTTGGCAACATCTAATTGAGAGCCTACATTATCGCCTTTATCTTTTATATCATCAGGTTTTTTTAATGTTAATCTTTGAATTGTATTGCCATGGCTATCTGTATTTGTCCCAGTAGTATTAGCCTTATCAAAGTAAAATCCTAAAGCTTCTAGAGTACTATCTGTACTAGTGTGTGATGCACCACCGCTAGTTCCACTTGTTATAGCATAAAAGCTCATCGCATTATCTGAGCCAGTCTCAGCTGATTGGATTACTAGTCTATATGACTCAGCCCCAGCTGCGCCACCTACATTTAGGATTTTAGCTTGGACTTTACCTTCAGTAGCTTCATTTATCTTTTCAGCTAGTCCTTCTAGCGTGGTGCTAGAGTCTGCATTTATCACATAATCCTTGCCACCAATGCTGATGCCAAAGCTAACATCTTTATCAAATACTGTACCATTTCTTAAGTCAAATGTCTTAGATTGATAAGAGTCGTGAGTAGCTAATTGTTGTACGCTTAGGCTCATATTTTGTTCAGCTACACCTGCATTTGCCGTTACGCTTACACTACCGCTACCTGTGGCGTTAGCATCACGCCTTAGATATGTGTTATCGCTTGTTAAATTTGATACATTAGCCTTAAATGTGCTAAGTAATGTAGTGATTGCTGTTAGGTCTTTTTGTTTAGTTAGATTGTCTTGAATTTTAGTCTCCAGTGGTTTTACAAGCGCTTTTGTATCAGCCTCTTTTAGCTTATCTATTGTATCCCAGCTTAGGATATTGCCACTACCTACGCCTAGTTGTGATTTTTCAGTATTGATTGCCATTTTTATTCCTTTTTATCAAATATCATACCCACGATGTCTCTAAAATGCTCAGTAAGCTTCATAACTTGATCAGTTGGGATTTTGCGGATTACTGTGCCAGTATCAGCTTCTAAAACATTGACAAACATACTATCGATCTTATCATTATAGCCAAATCTAATATTTGTATTTAGTAGGCTTAGATTATCGTTAGTTTGGGCTAAAATCTCTTGAATTTGCTCATTTGTTAGGTGCTCATTGGCTCCATTTTGCGCTGCAGAGTCTTGGCGGAGATTTGGATTTTCTATCTCTCTAGTTTGTGGATTAAACTGCTGCTTCAAACTGACAGTATCTGCCATATCTAGCTGCTGCTGGGCTGCTGCTTTGAAAATTTCCATTTTGCATCCTTTTAGTAAATTGGTTATGTGCTAAATCGGTCAAATTTTACCAAATTTTATAGCAAATTCATAGATTTATCTAGATTTTAAGCAAATTTTATACCAAATTTATAGATATTTTGATACTATTTAGGCTTTAAAGGAGTAGGGTAATGAGAGTTTGTATAGATTGTGAGTGTCTGCTTTTAGCTGAGACTTTAAGGCTATTTTTAGGTTCAAATGCAACCACAAAAAAAGATTGCGATTTTATAGTGAGTGATAGAGCATTGCAAAGTAGCAAGCCAGTCTTTATCATAAGTGATGATTCGCCATATCTTAGCGAGCCTTTTAGTAAAGATGTGCTGTTAAATACGCTAGGTGAGTTCTATTCAGCGATGCAAATAAGCGGCAAAATACAATCAAGCGAGCTAAGCAGCCTAGAGCGTAGAGTGGGTGATTTAGTCGATGCGTTCAAGGCTGAGCTAATTAAAATAATAAAAGATGAATATGAAAAATAATCTAACCACCACTATCACTAGTGGTAAATTTAAAGGTAAAAAGCTATCTTTGCCAAGCCTAAGCACAACTAGAAGTACTAAATCTATAGTAAAAGAGTCTGTATTTAATAGTCTGCAGGGTGAGATTTATGGTTCGGTATTTATAGAATTATTTGGTGGAAGTGGATTAATGGCTGCGACTGCGGTTAGTAATTACGCTAAAAAAGGCTATGCTATAGAGCTTGATAGAGCAGCATTTAATAGCTTAAGGGAAAATTTTAGTAGATTAAATAATGATGGAAATGAGACCTTAGTAGCATTGCATGGTGATACATTTGAGCTGACACCAAAGATTCTTGCTCAAAATATAGAGCAAAAAACTATTCTTTATGCTGATCCACCATTTGATATTAGAGATGGATTTAGTGAAATTTATGAAAAACTTTATAAAATGCTAGAAAAACTAGAGGCTAATATAGTGGTAATAGAGCATATCTCAAGCCATAAACCTTCACAAAACATAGGCAAATTTGCACTTTATAAAAGTCGTAAATTTGGCAATACAACTTTGAGTTATTATACAAAATGTATCTAGTAAAAAAGTGCTACAGCTACGAGCAAGATATCAAAAAATCAAGCTTTGCTAGTTATATATGTCCATTTAGCGAGTTTGAAGAGTTGCGTGCTAGGCTTAAAGCAGACAATCCAAAGGCTGCTCATATAGTTTGGGCGTATAGGTATTATAATAAGTATTTTCAGATTGTAGAAAACTGTAGCGATGATGGCGAACCAAAAGGAAGCTCAGGACCACCGTGCCTAGATGCTTTGCGCGGAGCTGATTTAATAGACACTGCGCTGTTAGTGGTGCGGTATTTTGGCGGTGTAAAGCTTGGTGTTGGCGGGTTAGTTAGAGCGTATGGAAGTAGTGCAAATTTAGCCATAAATGCCGCAGAGCTAGAACGCTATGAGATAAGAGATATTGTGAGCATATTTGTACCATTTGCATTGCTTTCTAGGTTTGATCATTATAGCCAGAGACAAGGACTAGAGACTAGCAAGCGATATGGCGAGACTGGATGTATGTATGAATTTTATTTAACTGCTAAGGAGTTTAGAGAGTTTAGAGAGTTTGTGCGTGAATTTGAGATAGCTGGAGTGCAATACTATGCTTTGCCTCTTAGCGCACAAGAGTAGGGAATATTATAAACTTCTACCAAAACTTTGGAACACCATTTGCTTAGGGCTTTTATAACTTAATAATATTTCTATAAAAGGATTTATAATGGGTTTTAGAATAAATACAAACGTAGCAGCCTTAAATGCGCATGCTAACTCTGTAGTAAATGATAGAGCACTTACTGGCTCACTTGGTCGCCTAAGCTCAGGCCTTAGAATTCAAACAGCAGCTGATGATGCTTCTGGTATGGCTATTGCTGATAGTCTTCGCTCTCAAGCTAACTCCCTAGGTCAAGCCATATCTAATGGTAATGATGCTGTAGGTATCATTCAAACTGCAGATAAAGCTATGGATGAACAGATTAAAATACTTGATACTATTAAAACTAAAGCTATCCAAGCAGCTCAAGATGGTCAAAATGCTGATTCTAGAAGAGCACTTCAAAATGATATTAGCAGACTTCTAGAAGAACTAGATATGATAGCTACTACTACAAGCTTTAATGGCCAACAGCTACTAAATGGAAATTTTTCAAACAAAAACTTCCAAATAGGTGCTTATAGTAATGAAACAGCTAAAGTAAGCATAGGTGCTACAAACTCAAATACAATTGGGCATACTAGGTTTGAGACACTAAAAAATGTTGTAGCTTCTAATATTTCTCAAATGGCAGATGCAGTTGTAAAACTTAGCGGAATCGATGGATATCCGAGTGGTTATGTATTTCAAACGATTAGCGCAAAAACATTACAAACAGATGGTTTAAAAGCTGTAGCTGAAATGATGAATGGCGTAAGCGATAAAACTGGTATAAGAGCTGAAGTTAATAATACTCAAATTTTTGGCCAAGCAATTGCTGCTGGTACAATTAAAGATTTTATGATTAATGGCGTAAAAATCGGTAATATTACCGTAAAAGCTAATGATTCTGACAATGTCCTAATCGGTGCAATTAACGCTAAAAAAGATGAAACCGGAGTAGAAGCAAGCCTAGAAAATGGTAGACTAGTCCTAGCTGCTAAAGATGGTAGAGCTATTAGACTTGGTTCAACATCTACTGGTGCTACTACTGTATTTGGTGCTAAAACGGGTGCTTCATTAGCTGGAGATGCGCATTCGGCTGGTACGGTTTATTTGGGTCAAATCACATTTATTCGCCAAGATGCTAGAGATATTAAAGTTGGTTTAGGTGGTATATCCTTAGTATCTGGTTTTACTGCTGGTGACGCTATGATTACTGGTGTGGCTTCAAATGGCTATGCCCAGGCTTCTGTAAATTTAAAATATATGAATAGTGGAACAATCAGTGCAGCTATGGCAAAGGCTATGGGCTTCTTTGATGGTGGAGCTTCTGCGGCTGGTCTTGACTTTGGTGATAAAGCCGGTGGTGTAAATACATATGGTGGTGCTCAGGCTATGGTTGATATAGCTGAATCAGCTAGAAAAACTCTAGACAGGCTAAGAGCCGACCTAGGTTCAGTACAAAACCAATTAATAGCTACGCTAAATAACATCACAGTTACTCAAGTAAATGTAAAATCAGCCGAAAGCCAAATTCGTGATGTAGACTTTGCTAGTGAGAGTGCAAACTTCTCTAAATATAACATACTAGCCCAAAGTGGAAGCTACGCTATGAGTCAGGCAAATGCTGTACAGCAAAATGTCTTAAAGCTGCTACAATAAGTTAGTTTTAGTACTACGCCTAAACACAAGGCGTAGTAATCTTTTATAAATAGCTTCATTGCCATAAATAGATTGGCAAATCCTCATTAAACCAAACATTTGTAACACATTATTTAAAATTTAAATTTATTTTTCTATTTTTAGCTAAAAAATATCCAAATTTAGCTACAATGAATGGAAAATTTTTTAAAGGTAATTCTATGATATATAAAATTTTGATTGCCAACCGTGGCGAAATAGCTGTTAGAATCGTTAGAGCGTGTAAAGATTTACATATCAAAAATGTAGCCATATACACTGAACCTGATAAAGAATCACTTCATGTAAAAGTTGCTGATGAGGCATATGAGATAGGCAAAGACCCGATTAAAGGCTACCTAGATGCTGCTAGAATAGTAGAAGTAGCTAAGGCGTGTGGTGCTGATGCTATACATCCTGGATATGGATTTTTAAGTGAAAATTATGAATTTGCTAAGATGGTTGAAGATGCTGGTCTTACATTTATTGGGCCAAAATCTGAAGTAATACTAAAAATGGGTAATAAAAATATCGCTAGAAATCTAATGCATAAAAATGGTATTCCAGTTGTGCCAGGCACTGAAGCGTTAAATAAAGAAAGTATTGAAACTATAAAATTAGAAGCTGAAAAAATAGGCTATCCAGTAATCTTAAAAGCAAGCGGCGGCGGCGGCGGTCGTGGTATTAGAGAGGTATGGGATCCTAAAGATTTAGAAAGTAGCTATGAGAGTTGCAAAAGAGAGGCTAAGGCATTTTTTAATAACGATGAAGTCTTTATGGAGAAGTTAATTGTAAAACCTAGACATATTGAATTTCAAATTTTAGGTGATAATTATGGTAATTTAATTCACCTTTGTGAGCGGGATTGCTCTATTCAAAGACGCCATCAAAAGGTGATTGAGATTGCGCCATGTCCTACTATTAGCGAAGATTTGCGTAAGAGAATGGGTGTGGCTGCAGTTGCAGCAGCTAAGGCTGTTGGATATACTAATGCGGGGACAATTGAGTTTTTATTAGATGATTATAATAACTTCTATTTTATGGAGATGAATACTAGAATTCAAGTAGAACATGGTGTAACTGAGGAGATTGTGGGAGTCGATCTAATCTCTAGACAAATTCGCATTGCTTCAGGGGAAATTCTAGATATAGATCAAACAGAAGTTAAACCTCAAGGTGTTGCTATAGAGGCTAGAATTACAGCTGAGAATGTATGGAAAAATTTTGCTCCAAGTCCTGGTAAAATCACAGGTTATTTCCCTGCTCTTGGCCCTGGTGTAAGGGTAGATAGTCATATGTATCAAGGATACTCTATACCGCCATTTTATGATTCGCTTGTAGCTAAACTAATAGTAAAAGCTAGAAGTTATGATTTGGCTGTAAGTAAGCTTGAGCGTGCTTTAGATGAGTTTACAATCGAGGGTGTTAGAACCACACTGCCATTTCTTTTAGCTATATCTAAAAGAAGACACTTTAGAAGAGGATTTTTTGATACTAGCTATATTGAAGAGAGACTTCAAGATATCTTAGAAAATACTCACGATCATAATCAAGAGAACAAAGAAGAGGTCATTGCAGCTATTACAGCAGCGATTCAAAAAGTAAAATCTAGTAGAGAAAATGGGTAAATATGGATTTTTTAGATAGTTTAAAAGAGATAAAAGGGCAGATGGTTAAAGAGCAAAAGACTCAAACCCCAGTTTCAAAACCAAAACCAAATCCAAACCGTGATGAGTTTAAAGATATATTTTCTGAGCCAGAGGTAATAGCTGATAAAGAGGCTAGACTAAGAGATGAATTTATGGAATTTATCAAATATTCGGATATAAAAAAGCTTGACTGAGATTGAATTTAGTACTTTAGATACGCCTTGTGCGTATCTAAAGGGTCGTTATTCTAGAAGTAGCTATAAATATATTTATGAAGCGTCATATGCTTATAATTCTGCTTTAGTAGAGCATGGTTATAGGAGATTTGGCAAGTATTTTTCCAAGCCAATTTGTAAAGATTGCAATGAGTGTCAAAGCTTAAGAATAGACGCTCAAAAATTTAAATTAACTAAAAGTTTAAGGCGAGTAATCCGTAAAAATAAAGATGCTGGTATAGAGGTTGTAGTAACTCGCCCACATCTAAGCCAAGAACATATAAATCTATATGAAAAATATCATAAATTTATGCAAAATAAGCGAGGCTGGGAGTATCATCAAATGAGTTATGAACGCTATTTTAGTGTTTATGTAGATGGTGCTGGAGAGTTTGGCTTTGAGGTAGATTATTATGATAAAGATAGTCTAATCTGTGTAGATTTAATTGATATTACTAGCGATGGAATTAGCTCGATTTATTGCTTTTGGGATACAGATTATGCGTATTTAAGCCTTGGTAAATATTCGCTTTTAAACCAAATTTTATTAGCTAAAGCGCATAAACTTCCGTGGATTTATCTAGGATTTTATGTCAAAAATTGTGAAAGCTTAGAGTATAAAAGCGACTATAAACCATATCAAATTCTAAAAGAGTATTGTGAGTTAGATGAACCTACTATTTGGATAGATTCATAGTTTTAATGGAACGCAATTTGCTTTAAAAGTCCAAAATTAAAAAATAGGGCTTGAAATGGAGATTACACAGACATTAGAGTCAATTACTATAGTAACTGATGATTGCGATCTGTACCTAAATCTTATTTATAAAATTCGCCAAAGTTTTGCTAATGTGATTGGTACTCGTGATAGAATTATTATATTTTATAGCGAAAATGAGCTGATCCAGCGTAAATATTTGCTAAAATTTATAGCAAATTTATATAAAAAAACTGTCGGTAGCGGAGTAGAGTTTTGGCTAACTCATCATAAAAATATCAAGCTAGTCTATAAAAATCCGACCTCGCTTCAGGTGTTAATAGATATAGATATCAGATTTGAAGAGTTAAAAGTGCTATTTGATTTAAAAAATAGCGAGGAGTTATTTGCTAAATACCTAATGCGTGGTTTTAATGATGCAAATTGTGAATATTACCCACGACAAAATTGGCTGCTTTTTACTCCGCAAAGTCTAAGAGATATAGAGAGTCTTTCAAATATTATAAATAGCAGAGAGCATCTTAAATATGTAGTAAATTTCAACTACGATAAAGAGGAATTTGAGCGATTTAAACGCCGTTTTAATGTGCTAAATTCTAAAGAGTATAAACGAAGATTTGGTATGCTAGCTAGTCTTTTAGAAGAGCATTTTCATACGCTTGGGTGTGAAGTTGGTGATGATTATGAGACGGTTCGAGCAAGTTATTTAAATTTAACTAAAGTTTATCATCCAGATCGTCACGCTACTAAATCAGATAAAATTCAAAAAGACTATACAGATAAATTTCAAAAAATTGGTCTAGCGTATGAAGCGTTAAAACCATATTTTAAAGAACAAAAAAACTATATAAACTCATAAGGATTAAATATGAAACTAGGTGTAAATATCGATCATGTCGCTGTATTAAGAGAAGCTAGAAGGGTAAATGATCCAAATATTTTAAATGCAATGTTTACTGCTATTAATGCTGGTGTAGATCAGATCACAATACATTTGCGTGAAGACCGCAGACATATAGATGATACAGATACTATAAATATTGTAAATCTTTGTACTATTCCAGTAAATTTAGAGTGCGCTACTGCTATTACTGATATTGTACTAGAGCTCTCTCCTCATCGTGCTACGATAGTTCCTGAGAGGCGTGAAGAGTTAACTACTGAGGGTGGATTAAATTTAGCTAGTCCAGAACTACCTAGTACCATAGCAGCTATGAATGAGACTGGAATTGATGTTTCACTTTTTATCGATCCAAACTCAGATGATATAATAGCAGCTAAAGAGTTAGGAGCTAATACTATTGAATTGCATACTGGAAGTTTTGCTAATGCCTATTTAATGGCGTATTCAAATATTCCAAAGACTAAATTTAGTATAAAATCATTAGAACATACAAATGCTAAAGAGGCGCTTGAATTTGAGCTAGATAGATTAAAAAAGGCTGCTAAATTTGCTAAAAATATAGGACTAAATGTCGCTGCAGGCCATGGACTAAACTACCAAAATGTAGGTTTAATAGCAAATATCCCAGAGATTTTTGAGCTAAATATCGGTCAAAGCATTATAGCTCGCTCAATCTTTACTGGATTAAGTCAAGCTATAAAAGATATGAAAGAGTTAATCAAATGAAACCCAAAATTGCAATTAGTGTAGGCGATATAAATGGCATTGGAATTGAGATTGCGTTAAAAGCTCATAAAGAGATTAGTAAAATTTGCCAACCAATATATTTTATAAACTCTAAGCTTTTAAACCAAGCAGCTAAAATTTTAAATATCAATATTCCAAAGAATTTTGAGATTTATGAGTGTGGTGATGATTTTGAGATAAAGCCAGGTAAAGTAAGCAAAAAAAGTGGCAAATTCTCATTTATTAGCTTTGAAAATGCATTAAATTTCACTACTAAAGGAAAGGCTAGCGCTCTTGTAACCTTGCCAATTAATAAAGAGAGCTGGAAAAAAGCTAAGATTCCATACAAAGGCCATACTGATGCCTTAAGTGATTATTTTAAAACTAGTGCTATTATGATGCTAGGCTGCGAGAAGCTTTATGTTGCACTATTTAGTGATCATACGCCACTTAAAGATGTTAGTAAAAAGATTAAATTTAATAAAGTTAAAAATTTCTTATTAGACTTTTATGCTTCAACTAAATTTAGCAAAGTAGGCGTTTTAGGCTTTAATCCTCATGCTAGTGATAATGGAACTATTGGAGGCAAAGAAGAATTAGAGATAAAAATGGCTATAAAAGCAGCCAATGCTACAATCGGTAAAGAAATTTTTATCGGTCCGCTTGTACCTGATGCTGCATTTACCCCAAATTCACTAAAATCTACTAATCGTCTAATAGCTATGTATCACGATGTAGGCTTAGCACCGCTTAAGGCGTTATATTTTGATCGCTCAATTAATATTAGTTTAAATTTGCCAATCATCCGTGCTAGTGTAGATCATGGAACTGCTTTTGATATTGCGTATCAATCTAAAGCAAGGGTTGAAAGTTATATAGAATCAGTAAAATATTGCATAAATTCAGTCAAAATTCAAGCCTAAAAAGCTAAAATAGAAGAAATTTTTTGGAGGTATTGCTTGGGTAGGGACAATTTATTTTTTACTTCAGTTTTTATCATTTCTTTAGTTGTCTTTTTTATATGGGGATATGGATATATATCAAGCCATCATTTAATCTTTTTTATTTTAGCTAGTGTTTTTGGCATATTTATGGCCTTTAATATTGGCGGTAATGATGTTGCTAATGCATTTGGTACAAGCGTGGGAGCTAAGACTCTTACTATTAAACAAGCGCTAATAATCGCAGCTGTATTTGAACTAAGTGGCGCTGTATTTGCTGGAGCTGAAGTTACAAATACTATTAGAAGTGGTATTGTCATATTACCAAATAACGGTGATATCAATCCTATGATTTTTGCTGCTGTTATGCTCTCAGCTCTTATGAGTTCTGGAATTTGGCTATTTGTAGCGACTAAAAAGGGTTTGCCAGTATCTACTACTCACTCTATCGTTGGTGGTATCGTAGGGTCTGGCCTTATGATGGGGTATTTATACTATGATAATGGCAATACCTTAGATATGGTTAAATGGAGTTCTATTGGTAGTATTGCTCTTAGCTGGGTTTTATCTCCGCTAATGGGTGGAGTTATTGCTTATATCGTTTATGGTTATATCAAAACTAAAATTATAACTCCAAGTATGGATCTACATACTCAGATTAAAGCGATAAAAGCACAAAAAAGAGCATTTAAAGAAAATTATATAAACGAGCTTTCTAGCAAGAGCCAGTCGCAACAAATTCAAGAGCTTAAAGCTATTGCCATGAGTTATGATGAAAAAATCATAGGCAGTGGCCCTTTTAGAGATAAGATTAGAGAATTCAAAGGACAAGAAAAATTAATTGATACAATGAAATATATGAGACTTCATATCCCGATTTTAGCAGCAGTTGCAGCGATGATTATCTCATCTACATTGCTATTTAAAGGGTTAAAGCATATGAACTTAAACTTTAGCACAATTGAGACTATATGGATTTTATGTGTTATTGGTACAGTTGCATATTTGCTTAGTTTCTCGATTATTAATATGATGAAAAGAGATAATCCGCAAAAAGGGATTAATAGAATCTTTGGTTGGTTTCAGATATTTACTGCTTCGTCTTTTGCGTTTTCTCACGGTGCAAATGATATCGCTAATGCCGTTGGGCCATTTGCTGCGATTTTAGATGTGTTAAAAAGTGGCGCTATTAATAGCACTACAGTGATTCCTACAGCAGCTATGGTTACATTTGGCGTAGCACTTGTTGTGGGGTTATGGTTTTTAGGTAAAGAGGTGATAACTACTGTTGGGAGTAAGCTTACAGAGATTTTGCCTACGACTGGATTTAGTGCGGAGTTATCAGCAAGTATAGTTATATTAATCGCTACAAAAATGGGATTACCTATTAGCTCTACTCATGTTTTAATAGGAGCGGTACTTGGTATTGGATTATATAATCGCAATGCCAACTGGGGAATGTTAAAGCCAATTGGTCTAGCATGGGTAATTACTCTACCAATAGCAATGATAGGCTCTGCTATTGGATTTGTAATAGTAGTAAATGTACTAGGATTATGATAATTTAGCAGGGATTTTCTACTAAATTTGCTGGTTTGGGAATGATATTTGCTTGTAAAATTCCTAAATTTTTAGGAGAGTGCAAATGCGTATAACCAACCAGCTTATGAATTTCAATAATGTCTATAACTACCAAAAGAACTCCAACTCACTATATAAGTCTCATCAGGCTTTTAGTACAGGGTTAAAAATCAATTACGCTTATGAAGGTAGCGGTATCTATGTCGATGCTGCTAGGCTGGAGTATGAGAGTAATCTACTCAAACAAGTAGAATCTACAACACTAAAGGCTACTGAATTTTCAAAAAATAGCGATAAGGCGTTAAATGATTTTGTGCTAAAGCTAACTGAATTTAAAACCAAACTAATCCAAGCAGCTAATGATATTCACGATGTAACTTCTCGTAATGCTATTGCTAATGACCTAGAAGGTATCAAGCAAAATCTAATCGATATAGCTAATACTACCATAAATGGCCAGTATCTATTCTCAGGAACTGCGCTAGATACTATGCCAATTGATGATTTAGGCAACTATAATGGTAATGCTGAGAGCATAAAAGCAGTAATTGGCACTAATCAAACTTCTAACTACAATATCAACGGTCAATCACTATTTCTAGGCTCGGATAATGATTATAAAAAGGTTATAACGACAAATGTGAATTTGGTTAATAATTATAATAAATTTGCTAATCCTGATGAGCCAATCAAATATGTCGGGCTTGGAGATGATTTAAGAGATTTAATAGGTACTAATTACCGTAGTGAAGAATTTAATAAAGCTAATCCGCCAAAAGAGGATGATTTTACAAAAGATGCAGTAAAAGATCAACCAACTACATTTTTCCTACAAGGTAGAAAGCCAGATGGCTCTACATTTTCTACCAAGGTAACTATGACCCCAGACTCATCTATCCAAAGCCTACTAGATAATATCGGCTACGCTCTAGGCAATGATAAAGAAGGTAAAAATCCACTAGTTCAAGTAACTCTAAATAATAGCGGCCAAATCGAGATAACTGATATTAGAAATGGTAATCAGATGATGGAGCTTCATCTATTTGGCCTTACTCCGCAACAATCAACTGAGAAGTATAAGATTGGTGAATATGAGATTAATATTGACCCTCAAACATCTGGCAATTATAAAATAACAACTACAAAAGACGCTAATGGCAATATAACTGAAATTACAGCAGTAAGCAATAATAACAATCAAACATATACAATTAATTTAAGTAATACTAACCAACTTCAAGTTAATAATCAAGTTGTACAAAATATCGGTAATCCACCATTTACACTAGATTTAAACGATCTTGGCAATAATGGTATAGATGCAACTGATTTTACTGCATTTAATCCAAATAATGCTGATCAAGTTCGTGAAATGTCTAGCACCAAAGTTCGTGATAAAGATGGTTCATGGGTTGATGTCAGTGACTTAACCGATTTAGAAACTATCGAAGAAAATGTCAAAAATGGCAAAGTATATTTAACTGAATTTATCAAAAGCGACTTTAAAGACACTCTAGGGGTTAAAAACGATGCTACTGACTATAACAAGCTACAGTTTGCCAAAAAAGATAATATCCTAACTGGTTCAGTCTCTCAAGTAGTCAAGGGTAAAAATACATTTGCTACTGATGCTGCTAAGCTAAAAGATGTAGCTGGTGCTGGACTGCAAGATAACCCTGATAGCAATATGACTATGCATATCAAATCTAAAAATGGTAAATATTATCAAGTTAAGATAGATTTTAGCGATCCGCTCTCAGCTAGTGTTCCTAAGGCCACGCAACTCACCATCACTGAAACCAACGCAGATGGAACGCCGATAATTCCGCCAGGTGGATTCACACCAGTCCCAGTCTATCAAGGCAATATAATGTTAGGCAAGTATAATGAAGCTACTAAAACCACAGATGGGGTCGTAACTCAAGCTGATGATATAAGCTATAAACAGTTAAATGATATAGTAGCTATGGTAGCAGCGGGTAACTTACCAGATGATAGAGTGGGTAATCAAGTAGCAAAAAATTTAAGTGATCAAAATTTATTCCCAAATGTGGCAATTAATAATGCTAATGATCTTAAAACAAGATTAAAAACCAATGTTAATGACCCTGCTACAGAAGCTATAATAGATCAAGCAGTAGATGCGGCTGGGCTTACTTTTCCAGTAACTAATAAACAAGAAGCCATAGGCAAGGTAAAAGATCTTATAATCAATAACGCAGATTACGCTACAGCTAGATTTGAAGCTTATAATAAAGCTGTAGATGGTGCTAATGCTAGTGTAAATGTAGAGCTAAATTATAGAGGCCAAATGCAAATCACAGACAAAAGCGCAACCGTATCAAATATAGAAATATCTATTTTTGAGACTTTTAGTGCTGATAAACCTGAATTTGGTAAAGAGGCTAACTCTACAGTCGCAGGGTCGCTATTTAATTTTAATGCTAATAATATGATTAGCATAGATGAGCCAAGTGTGGATATTTTTAAAGATTTAGATGCTATGATAGCAGCTGTAAGAGATGGTAGCTATAGAGGCAATCCAGATGGTACTAATGCTCGTACTACTGGAATCCAAGGCGCTCTAAAGAGAATTGACCATATCCAAGATCATGTAAATAAACTCCATACACAGATTGGTTCATATACTAATGTATTAGAGAGTTCTAGCTCACGAGCTAGTATGTTATATGTTAATGTGGAGAGTATTAAAAATGATGTTATTGGCGCTGATTTGGGTGAGAGTATGCTAATTTATAAACAGTATCTAACACAGTTTGAAGCAATGCTACAAACTTCATCAATGATTAGTAAAATTAGCCTACTTAATTATATGTAATATAGCTATTATAAAGTATTTATAAAATTTAAAAATAGTCGCCATTTGCTAATTTTATTAGCTTAAAATGGCGGCTTAAATCGCTTTTTAATCAATACAAACTAAGCAATATATAACAAAATTTTTGATATAATCAGCGGATTTTTCAAGTTTTATTCAAGGATTTTACGATTTTGCGAGAGATTTTGCTGGTTGTAGCTATCTGTGTGCTTGTATATCTTGGTGTGGCAACTATCGTTCCGCATGCTTCATTTGTGGGGAGTTATGGTGGCGCTTTAGGCTGGTATAATGCAAGACTATTTGGCTATGCGTCATATTTTTACCCATTTATTTTGTTATATCCTGTTTATAATTTATATAAATCTTATACGAAATTTAGCCTAAAAATAGCTGGAAATATCATTGGATCGCTGATGTTATTTTATGCTTTTTTATTGCTTTGTGCGATGTTTAATCCTATAGCTGGCGGCATAGTTGGTGGATTTAGCTATGAGGCGCTTGGGAGTGTGATTGGTAGTATTGGGACATTTATTTTTATTTTAATGATATTTTTTATTGGATTTGGGCTTAGCTTTGATGATAGGCTCGATGTAATGATAAAAAAGGCATTTGTATTTAAATCTATACCTAAATTTAGCCCAAATTCAGCCTTAGAATCTAATATTAAAGATGAAGAGATATCTCAGTTTCAAGAGGTAAAATTTAACAATAATAATCTAGAAGTAGCTAAATCTCAAAGCACTACATCTGAGCCTAAAGTATCAAAATCTAGAAAAAAATCCCAACAAAAAGAGCTTGATGAAGTAGAGATAGATAATGTAGATAAAGTTGATAGATTTAGCGAATTTAATATAGATGATGAGCAAAACCAAATTCCAAGCGAGATTGCTCAAGATACTGATATATCTTTGTTAAAAGAGCCAAAATCAACATCAAGTGGCGCTATAATCCTTAATGAAGTAGCTGAAAATAAACAGCTTTTAAGCCAAATTGAGACAGGCAAAATAGAAAAGCCAAAGGATTTTATGTTGCCAAGTTTGGATTTTTTAAAGGATCCACCAAAGCGTAGTAAGGCTATAAATGAGGTTGAAATAGATCAAAAAATTGCTGATTTATTAGATAAATTAAGAAGATTTAAGATAGATGGAGATGTGGTGCGAACATACTCTGGGCCCGTGGTAACGACTTTTGAGTTTAAGCCCGCAGCTCATGTCAAAGTAAGTAAAATTTTGACCCTACAAGATGATTTGGCGATGGCTCTTAAAGCTCAAACTATTAGAATTCAAGCCCCAATCCCTGGTAAAGATGTAGTTGGGATAGAGATTCCAAATAAAAATATAGAGACTATATATCTAAAAGAGATATTACAAAGCGAGATATATAAAAATGCCAAAAGTGAGCTTACCTTAGCACTTGGTAAAGATATCGTAGGGGATCCATTTATAACTGACCTTAAAAAATTACCACACCTTTTAATCGCTGGAACCACAGGAAGTGGTAAAAGTGTAGGTATAAATGCGATGGTATTAAGCCTATTATATCGTAATTCACCTAAAACTTTGCGCCTTATAATGATAGATCCTAAGATGCTTGAGTTTAGTATGTATAATGATATACCGCATTTGCTAACACCTGTGATAACTGAGCCTAAAAAGGCTATAGCGGTCTTGGCAAATTTGGTTGCTGAAATGGAGCGTAGATATAGGATAATGAGCCAAACTCGCACAAAAAATATAGAGAGCTACAATGAAAAGATGAAAAAAGATGGCGGTGAGACCTTGCCTTTTATAGTAGTTATCATAGATGAGTTAGCTGATCTTATGATGACAAGTGGCAAGGATGTGGAGTTTCATATAGGTCGCTTAGCTCAAATGGCTAGAGCTAGCGGAATTCATCTAATAGTAGCAACACAACGCCCAAGTGTAGATGTAGTAACTGGGCTTATAAAGGCGAATTTGCCAAGTCGCATTAGCTATAGAGTAGGGCA
This sequence comes from Campylobacter sp. P0103, assembly GCF_002139545.1. NCBI lineage: Bacteria > Pseudomonadati > Campylobacterota > Epsilonproteobacteria > Campylobacterales > Campylobacteraceae > Campylobacter > Campylobacter sp. P0103. Next base: position 135,755 of record NZ_MJKG01000004.1, read on the forward strand.
AAAAATCGATAGCAAGGTTATCTTGGATCAGATGGGAGCAGAGAGTTTGCTAGGGCGTGGAGATATGCTCTTTACCCCACCTGGAAGTCCTGGAGTAGTCAGGCTACATGCGCCATTTGCTAGTGAAGAGGAGATTGATCATATAGCTGAGTTTTTAAAAGCTCAAGAGAGTGTAGTATATGAAAATAGCTTTTTAAAAGATGATAATGCTAGTAATAGCAGTATCGGAGAATTTAGCGGTGAAATAGATGAGCTTTATGATGAGGCTAAGGAGATAGTCTTAAGCGAAGAAAAAACATCTATAAGCTATTTACAAAGACGATTAAAAGTAGGCTATAATAGAGCTGCAAGCATAATAGAACAGCTTGAACAAAATGGCGTATTAACTCCGCCAAATTCAAAAGGTCAACGAGATATAATAAGATAGGAGAGTATAATGATATTTGATGATATTTTTGGTGGTCAGCCTAAGGATAAATTTTTTGATATTGTCTATAATGCTAATCGAAATATAGTAGAAAATGAGCTTGAAATTTTATTTAGTGAGCTTGTAGCATTAAGAGAGCTGGCTGAGAGTAGTGGTATTACACAAGTTCAAATAGATAGCTTTAAGGCGTTAAATCCAGATGCTATGGAGAGCGGACTAAATGATATATATATAGATATTACAGGGAAAATATTAACACAAAATGAGTAGATTAACTCTTTGGCTTTTGCCATTTTTTTGTTTTGGGTTGCTATATGGTGTAGCTCCAAAATGGACACATCAGAAGGAATTTATCCTTAAAAAAGATGAGAAGGCTAAGATTATATTTTTTGAAAGGCGCCATCAGATAAAAGACGAATTTGAGTTTTCGTGGACTCTTTATGATAATACAAATTTAGTAGTTCATACTAAATTTAGAAAATATCCACGCCAGATTGTCTTAAGTCTTAGAAGGGGGTTAGAGATGTATCGTCAGCCGATTTTGGCATTTATCAAAAACCCACTTGTAGATAATGTGGATTTATATCTAGTCTTTAAAGAGTATAGACATTATGATGGCAGTGTAGTATTTGACGTATTGATAATGGATCAAAGTGCTAGAGTTGAGATAGAGTATATACCAGATAGATAGGAAGTTTTATGGTTGATAAGATTTTATATGAGTTTGTCAAGGAGTGTGGTTATAATAGAGCTCTTGAGATGTTTAATAATATTAGTAGCGGCAAAAAGCTACGAAGCAAGCTAATTTTAAAGATAGCTGGTCAAAATGAGACTTCGCTTAGGCTATGTGCGGTAATAGAGCTTATACATTTAGCAAGCTTACTACATGATGATGTCATAGATGATTCTACTATTAGGCGTGGTAAGCCTAGTATAAATGCACTTTTTGGCTCTAAGAACGCAATAATGCTAGGCGATATCTTATACTCTAAGGGCTTTTATGAGATTGTAAGTTTAGATCCTCAAATTGCTAAAATTATATCTAAAGCAGTTCTTGATCTAAGCATTGGTGAGATGATGGATGTAGATATGGGTAGTAAATTTAGCCCAAATTTAGATGAATATCTAAAAATGATAGAGCTTAAAACAGCAGTTTTGATAGAAGCAGCAGCAAGAAGTGCGGCTATAATCGCCAAATTAGATGAGAGTGCGTATTCTATATATGGTAAAAATTTAGGCCTAGCATTTCAAATTGTAGATGATATACTTGATATTAGCGCTGATGTAGCTACACTTGGTAAGCCTGCATTTAGTGATTATAAAGAGGGCAAGACAACTCTTCCATATATCTTTTTATATAATGCCTTAAATTTAGATGATAAAGAGATTTTAAAAAGCCTATGGGGCAAAGAGCTTGATAAGGGTGAAATTAAATGGATTAAAGATAAATTTGATGAGTTTGATATCATTCAAAAATGCAAAGAATTTGCTAAAGATTTAGGTGCTAAAGCTATAGCCTCAGTAAGCGATGAAGAGCTAAAGGATATAGTCACAAGTATGATAGATAGGGAGTTTTAATGCATTATATAAGTATTAGCTTTACGCATAAAAATACAGATATTAGTATTAGAGAGAAGCTATCTTTAAGTGATGAGAGCCGTAAAAAGGAGATTTTGCGCCTATTGAGTGCTAATGAAAATATAATTGAATCTATGATTCTTAGCACTTGTAATAGAGTTGAGGTTTTTGCTTATGTATCTAAAATAAATGAGTGTGTTAGGCATATTTTAAATTCTATTTCAATTTTAACCCTTGTACCTTATGATGCGCTTGAGCTTAGAGCTGATATTTATGAAGATGATGGGGCTATCCACCATCTATTTGCCGTGGCTAGCTCACTTGATAGCCTTGTAATTGGCGAGACGCAGATAGCAGGTCAGTTAAAAGAGGCTTTTAAATTTGCTTATGATAATGGAAATTGCGGTGATAATATCAGTTATGCTATACATTTTGCTTTTAAATGCGCTTCTAAAATTAGAGCTGCAACGACAATTAGCAAAAATCCCGTATCAGTCTCAAGTGTAGCAGTAGCAAAAGCCAAAGAGATATATGGCAATCTAGGTGGAATGAGCGCTGTAGTAGTGGGTGCTGGTCAGATGAGTGCCTTAGCATGTAAGCATCTTATTCACTCTAAGGTCAATGTAATTATAGTAAATAGAGATATCAATAGAGCTAAAAATTTAGCTAGTGAGCTAGGTGAGCTTGCTAGTGTGGCTGAATTTAGCAGATTAAAAGAGCTTATCAATAGATATCAACTCATATTTAGTGCCACAGGTGCCAATGAGCCTATAATAACTGATGAGATTATAGAGTCAGTTGAGTTTAATAGATATTTTTTTGATATTGCTGTACCAAGGGATATTGATTTGAGTTATAGTGATAATATATCAGTTTATGCTGTTGATGACTTAGAAAGTATAGTAAAAAGTAATATCATGCTAAGAGAAGAGCAAGCTAGCACGGCATATGCAATCGTAGGTGCGATGACTAGCGAGTTTTTCAAGTGGCGATCATCACAAAATAGCACGCCAGCTATAAAAGCCCTTAGATTTAAAGCTAAGAATATAGCCGAATTAGAGATAGAAAAAGCGATCAAAAAAGGCTATATCAAACGCTGTGATGAAAATGAAGCTAGAAAGCTAGTTCATCAAGTTTTCAAGGCATTTTTACACACGCCTACTATGAGATTAAAAGATAGAAATAATGATGAGATACTTAATGCATTAGAGTATCTATTTGATATTAAAATTGATAAAATAGAATTAAAAGAGGAAGAGTAGATGAAATTTACCAAATTATATATCCCAACACTAAAAGAGGCGCCAAAAGACGCAACCTTGCCTAGCCATCAGTTTTTGCTTAGGGCTGGATTTATCCAACAAACTGGTAGTGGGCTTTATAACTTCTTACCACTTGGCAAAAGGGTTTTAAGAAAGATAGAAAATATCATTAGAGATGAGATGGATAAAGCTGGAGCAAATGAAGTATCTATGAGCTTTGTCGTGCCTAGTGAATTATGGAAGCAAAGTGGGAGGTTTTTTAAATTTGGAAGCGAGCTTTTAAGGCTAAATGATAGAAAAGGAAATGATTTTGTTCTAGGGCCAACACACGAAGAGAGCGTGGTGGATATGGTGCGTGGAAGAGTAAATAGCTATAAGCAACTACCTTTGAATTTATATCAAATTGGATTAAAATTTAGAGATGAGGCTAGACCTAGATTTGGGCTTTTGAGATGTCGTGAATTTATAATGAAAGATAGCTATAGTTTTCATTCTAGCTATGAAGATTTAAAGCGTGAGTTTGACTTGATGCAAGAGACCTATAGTAAGATTTTTACTAGACTTGGGCTAAATTTTAGATGCGTTGAGGCTGATAGTGGAGCTATTGGCGGTAGTGGAAGCAAAGAGTTTATGGTGCTTGCTGATAATGGCGAAGATGATATTTTAATTAGTGATAGTTCAGATTATGCTGCAAATATTGAAGCTGCTAAAAGGGCTAAACGCACTTGTAGTGCAGAACGCCCAAAAAGCAATGGAATGCTTAAATTTCATACGCCTAATTGTAGCACTATCGCAAGTGTGAGTGAGTTTTTTAAAGTTGATCCATTTTATACTATTAAGGCTGTTATCAAAAAGGCTATATATGAAGATAGAAGCGAAGTTGTGATATTTTTCCTAAGGGGAGATGATGAACTTCAAGAGACAAAAGCACTAAATGCTTGTGGGGCATTAGGGCTATGTGATGCTAATATAGATGAGATTAAAAATGCTGGATTAGTAGCTGGATATTGTGGGCCAATCGGGCTACCTGAGGGGGTGAATTTCTATATTGATAGTGAGCTTGATGGCGAATATGAGATGATTTGTGGAGCAAATCAAAAAGATTATCACGCTATTGGCGTAAGCATTATAAATTTCAATAAAGATAGATTTAAAGATTTAGTAGCCATCAAAGATGGGGATAAAGCCCTTGATGGTGGGAGATTGAGCCTTACCAAAGGGATTGAAGTCGGCCATATATTTCAATTAGGCGATAGGTATTCAGCGGCGATGGATGCTACATTTTTAGATGAAAATGGCAAGGCAAAGCCGTTTATAATGGGATGTTATGGTATTGGTGTGAGTAGATTAGAAGCTGTGATTATAGAGTCTAGCCATGATGATAAGGGATGCGTATGGAAAAAAGAGTGCGCTCCATTTAGCGTCCATATCATAGTATCAAATTTCAAAGATGAAGCCCAGGCTAAATTTGCTTTAGAATTAGAAAGCAGACTTGAGAGCTTTGGAATTGAGGTGTTATTAGATGATAGAGATGAGAGGTTTGGTGTAAAGATGGCCGATTTTGAGCTGATTGGAAATCCATTTGGTGTAGTAGTAGGCAAAGGACTAGCTAATGCAGAAGTAGAATTGATAATCAGAGATGGTTTAATAAAAGAAAAAGTTGCTTCTAGTGAAATTTTAGGCAAATTAAAAGAGCTTGTATGATTAGAATTTCATTGCTACCATATATCTTTTTAGAGATAGTATTGGTTGTTTTATATGTATTAGAATTCGGATTTTTTAGTCTATTTAGTGAGATTTTTCTTAGTGCATTACTTGGCGTAATTTTAATACTAAATTATGGATTTACTAATTTATTTCAAAATATAAACTACTTTAATATCAAAGATATTTTTGGTAGTTTGGGGCTTGCTATTGGTGGATTGGCTCTTATAATTCCTGGGATGTTAAGCGATATTTTTGGGGTAATTGTGATCGGAGTTGCTTTAGCTTTAAAAATTTATTCTAAATTTAGTACTCCTAGGTATCAAAATAATCAAAATAAATATCGTCAAACCAATCATAATGATGATATAATAGATGTAGAGATTATAGAGGAGAGATAGATGAATATTAAAATCGCAAGTAGAAATAGCGCCTTAGCACTTTGGCAGACATATCATATTAGAGATCTTTTAGAGGCTCGTGGTCATAATATAGAGATTATTACTATGAAGACTAAAGGCGATGTTATTTTAGATACTCCATTAGCTAAGATTGGTGGTAAGGGTTTATTTACCAAAGAGCTTGAGAATGCGATGCTTGATGGAAGGGCTGATATTGCTGTGCATAGTTTAAAAGATGTACCAACTACATTTCCAGATGGGTTAAAATTGGCCTGTGTTTGTAGTAGAGAAGATATAAATGATGCTATGCTAAGTATGAATTTTAAAAGCTTTGATGAGCTTCCAAATGGTGCAAGAGTTGGAACAACATCTTTGCGTAGAAGAATGCAACTTCTAGCTCTTAGACCTGATTTAGAGATTATCTCGCTTCGTGGAAATGTAAACTCAAGAATTGCTAAGCTTAAAGATGGTGAATTTGATGCTATTATACTTGCTATGGCTGGAATTAATCGTCTTGAACTCCATAAAGAGGTAAATTATGTATCTTTGCTTAATACTATTGCAGCAATGGGGCAAGGAGCTTTGGGTATTGAAGCAGTAGATAGGGCTGATATTTTAGAGGCTATTGAGTTTTTAAATGATGAAAAAAGCGTGATAGAGACGACTATTGAGAGGGCGTTTGTCCATAAACTAAATGGCGGATGTCAAGCTCCAATTGGTGTAAATGCTAGTTTAAATGGCGATAAAATCATAGTTAAGGCTATTTTAGGTACCCCAGATGGGAAGGAAATTTTAAGAGATGAAAGGCTCTTTGATAAGAGTGATTATAAGGTAGCAGGCGATATTTTGGCTGATGAGTTTATAAATAAAGGAGCTAAGGAGATTTTGGCTAGGGCTGAAGAGATAGCAAGTCGAATTTGAGTAATAAAATAATTTTATTTTAAGGAAAAATTATTTTAAAAATGTTTATTTATATTTAATATAATCGCAAATTAATTTTTTTACTGAGGGCATTTATGGGTATTATTCATAAATTATTTTTTAGTATGGGCTCAGCTGTTGTATTTTTCTTGATTTTTGCGTTTGCTAGTGGTGCTGCGACAATTATTGAGAGCGTTTATAATACACAAACTGCTTGGGCTTTGGTCTATGGTGCTGGATGGTTTGCATTAATTCAGCTGATTTTGGGGGTGAATTTAGTTTATAATATCTATGAATATAAACTTTTTAAGCTTAAAAAACTCCCCGCTTTTATATTTCATTTAAGCTTTTTATTTATCTTAGTTGGTGCGGGTATCACGAGATATTTTGGTTTTGAAGGGCATATGAGTATCCGTGAAAATGATAGTAGCAACGAGATAAGAACAATGCAAAGCTATATCCAAATGATATCAAGCGATGGTAATAATACTTACACAGTCTCTGAGCCAAAATATATATCTAGTACTATAGGAAATGATTTTAATTTAAGACTCAATATCCATGATAAATTGGCCACTTTGAAATATAAAGATTTTACTCCAAATGCTACACCAGCTTGGATCGATAGCCCTAATGGTGAGGCGGTTTTGGAACTTATGTTTTCTGATGAGAGCAATAGTGAATCAGTCACTATGAAACTTGGGGATAAATTTGAAGTTGGCGATATGAGCTTTAGCTTTGGTGCTGAACCTACAAAATCCGAATATATCCAAATTTATATTAAAGATAGTAAATTTTATATAAAAACCAATCAAGATATAAGCTATATGGTGATGAGCGATATGAGTAAAGGCGAATTACCAAAAGATAAAGAAGTTGAATTTGCGGGGCTTAGATTATATAGCATTGGTGGTGTGAATTTCGCACCTAGAACGATGAAGGTAAGTGCTATAAAAGGTGTGAAAAAAGCCGGCGAAAATGTAGCAGGCGCAGATGCTATCATAGCAACCCTAAGCTATAATAACGATAGCAAAGATATTGCGATATTGAGCAATTACCCGCCTGAAGCAGTAGAGGTTGGCGGACAGAAATTCTATGTAGCATGGTCTCCAATGGCTATTACATTGCCATTTAGCATATATCTAAAAGATTTTGAGCTAGCTAGATATCCTGGGTCAAACTCACCAATGAGTTATAGCAGTGATGTAGTCGTAGAAGATGGAGATTTTAAGATGGATTATAGAATTTATATGAATAATGTGCTTGATTATAAAGGTTATAGATTCTTCCAAAGTAGTTATGATTCTGATGAAGGTGGTACTATCTTATCAGTCAATAGCGATCCGGGCAAATGGCCTACATATATTGGATATTTCTTATTAACTTTAGGGCTTTTATTAAATGTTATGAATCCTCATTCAAGATTTAGAAAACTGGCTAAAGCTGTAAATGAGGCAAATACCAAGGCGCTTGGGCTGATTTTAATAGCTGGACTGGCAATATTTGGTGCTAAAAATAGCTATGCTCTAACAATGCCACAAATTCCACAAAGCCATATAGATAAGGTATCAACTCTAATTATACAAGGTTCAGATGGTAGAATGAAACCATTTGATACTATGGCACACGAGATTTTAAATAAAATTTACCGCAGTGATAAGTTTCAATCAATGGGTGCTAATGCTGTATTTTTATCAATGATGGCAAATTCAGAAAATTGGCGTTCCGTACCAATTATTAAAATTAGCGATGATGAGTTAAAAAAGGTATTAGGAATTCCAAAAAGTCAAAAATATGCTAGTTTTGATGATTTCTTTGGCCCTAATAAAGATGGTCAAATAGAGTATAAGCTAATTAAATTCACAGAACTTGCTAATCGTAAAGCACCAGCTACAAGGGGGCTTTTTGATAAAGATGTTATAAAAGCTGATGAGAAGCTAAATATTCTTTATATGGTATTTATAGGAGAGATGTTTAGAGTAATACCTAAAAAAGATGATTATAATAATACTTGGCTTAGTCCTGGTGGAGCACTTATGGAGCTTAGCGGTGAAGAGGCATCAAATGTAGCTATAATGCTACAAAGATATTTTACTGCAGTACTTGAAGCACAAGATAGTGGCGAGTGGAGTAAAGCCGATGAAGCTATAGAAGCGATTAAAAAATATCAGGCTGAATTTGGTGCAACCGTAATGCCGGCTAGTAATAGGGTAGATTTAGAATTAGCATTTAATAAATATAAGATATTTCAAAATTTAACTCCAGTATATCTTTTGGCCGGTTTTGCACTTTTAATAGTAGTATTTGTTAAGATGTTACGCCCTAAAATTAAAATAAATTTAATTTTTAAAATTGCCTATTGGGTCAATATCTTAGCATTTATCGCTCACACTATTGGTATGGGACTTAGATGGTATATCGCAGAGCATGCGCCTTGGAGTGATGGATATGAGAGCTTGGTATTTATAGCTTGGTGTTTGGCATTTAGCGGGACAATGTTTGCTAGAAGTTCAGCTATATCACTAGCTTTGACATCTATTTTAGCCGGGGTTACTCTATTTGTAGCTCATCTTAGTTGGCTCGATCCGCAGATTACAAATTTAGTGCCGGTTTTAAAAAGTTATTGGCTCACAATCCATGTAAGTGTAATAACGGCTAGTTATGGATTTTTAGGGCTTTGTGCTCTTCTTGGGCTATTTACTTTGGTTTTATTTGCACTTCAAGGCAAAAATGAGAATAAAGAGCTTACTAGAAATATAATTGAAGCCACTAGAATCAATGAAATGGCGATGATTTTGGGTCTTAGCTTGCTTGTTGTAGGTAACTTCTTAGGCGGTGTCTGGGCTAATGAGAGTTGGGGAAGATACTGGGGTTGGGATAGCAAGGAGACTTGGGCTTTGGTTAGCATTTTAGTATATGCGGCTGTAGTTCATATGAGATTTATACCAAAAGTAAATTCGCAATACGCCTTCGCTGTGGCGTCTATGTTTGCTTATAGTGCGATTATAATGACCTATTTTGGGGTGAATTTCTATTTAGTTGGAATGCATAGTTATGCGGCTGGTGATGCTGTACCAGTACCAAATTTTGTCTGGATAGCACTTGTGGTAATGGTAGTTATTAGCCTACTTGCTTATCGCAAAAGGTCATATAGCGCTAGACTGTAATAAATTTAGGAGGTTTAAGTTGAACGAAAGTATTATATTTATTGCGATGGCTACAGTAGCTGTCGTTTTGGGTGTGATTGTCGTGGTTGTGATAAAATCGCTCAGCCGCGGCTCAAGCGCACCAAAACAGACAACTCAGCAAAAAGAGGATGAACCAAAGATCACTTTAGAAGATCTACTAATTATCGTATCTAATAAGAATTCAACCAAAGAAGAGATAGAAAAAGCATCGTTGTATTTCATTCAAAAATTCCCAATTCCAGCAAAAAATCGTGGGCATGTACCTTCTGATGCAATTCCTTATCTTAAATTTATTTCATTAGTTTCAGGTCATAAAAAATCAGATGCTAAGCTAATCTCATATCTAACAAATGAGCTTGATAAACAGCATGCTGAGTATATTGCTGAGATTGAGCAGTATAAAAATATGGGACTTCGTGCTAGATTTTAACCATAGTAGGTAAATTTAGCTTTTTAAAGCAATCAAATAGCTATTAAATTTTTATCATAATTTGATAGCTATTTTTACATTTTCTCTAAATTTGAATTATAGAAAATTTAAAATATACTAAAATATAAAATCTAAGTTATTTTTTACTACTAAATTTTTATTTTTTTTGGTAGAATAATCAAAAATTTTTTTTAAAGGATGAAAATGGGCTTTTTTGAACAATACAATAGCGCTAAAGATGAACGCGCAAAACTTGGTATTCCACCACTTCCGCTTACTAAAGAGCAGACAAAAGAGGTATGCGAATTACTTAAATCATCTGCTAGTGCAGAACTTGTTGATTTGTTAGCAAATCGTGTTAATCCAGGCGTTGATGATGCAGCTAAGGTTAAAGCTGAGTTTTTAAATGAGATTATAAATCACGGCTTAAATTGTAGTTTGATTAGCAAAATTGATGCTGTGAAAATGCTTGAGCCAATGCTTGGCGGATATAGCGTTATAGTGCTTGTGGCTACTCTTAGAAGTAGTGATGAGAGCGTAGCAAAAGCTGCTGCAGATGTATTAAAAAATACAATTTTTGTTCATGATTACTTCAATGATGTAGCGCACCTTGCTAAAGAGGGAAACAAATTTGCTGCTGAAGTTATCAAAAGCTGGGCAAATGCTGAGTGGTTTAAATCTAGAGATGATATCCCTGAAAAGATCGAGGCTATAGTATTTAAAGTCCCAGGCGAGACTAATACTGATGATTTAAGTCCAGCTAGTGAGGCATTTAGCCGCTCGGACATACCACTTCACGCAAATGCTATGTTAATGAAACGCCAACCAGGTAGCTTAGAAAAAATTGCCGAGCTTAAAAAAAGCGGTCGTGAAGTTGTCTATGTAGGTGATGTAGTTGGAACAGGTAGCTCAAGAAAGAGCGGTATCAACTCAATTCAATGGCATATAGGTCGTGAAATTCCAGGAATCCCAAACAAAAAAACAGGTGGTGTAATCCTGGGTAGCATCATCGCTCCAATATTCTTTAACACTGCTGAAGATAGCGGTGCTTTACCAATTATCGTAAATGTAGATGGCTTAGAAACTGGTGATGAGATTGAAATTTACCCACACAAAGGCGAGATAGTAAAAGATGGTAATGTGATAAAAACTTTCAAACTTGAGCCAAACACTCTAAAAGATGAAGTAAAAGCCGGTGGTAGAATCCCACTAATTATAGCTAGAAGCCTATGTGCTAAGGCTAGGGCTGAGCTAAATTTAGGTAGTGAAGATATCTTTATTAAACCAGCACAACCAGCAAGTGATGATAGCGCAGGTTACACTCTAGCACAAAAAATGGTCGGCCGTGCGTGTGGCTTAGATGGTGTTCGTCCAGGTATGTATGTAGAGCCTATTACTCTAACAGTAGGTAGCCAAGATACAACAGGCCCAATGACAAGAGATGAGATAAAAGAGCTTGCAAGTCTTGGATTTTCAGCCGATTTTGTATTACAAAGCTTTTGCCACACAGCAGCCTATCCGAAACCAACAGATGCTTTAATGCATAAAACTTTACCAGATTTTATGATTAGTCGTGGTGGTGTGAGCTTAAAACCAGGTGATGGCGTTATCCACTCATGGTTAAATAGAATGGTTTTACCTGATTCAGTAGGAACAGGTGGGGACTCTCATACTCGTTTCCCTATCGGTATAAGCTTTCCAGCAGGTAGTGGTCTAGTGGCTTTTGCGGCGGTTTTAGGCTCAATGCCATTAAATATGCCAGAGTCAGTTTTGGTAAGATTTAGTGGTAAGATGCAACCGGGCATAACTCTAAGAGATTTAGTAAATGCTATCCCATATTACGCTATCAAAAAAGGTCTTTTAACAGTAGAGAAAAAAGGCAAAGTAAATGTATTTGCCGGTAAAGTGCTTGAGATTGAAGGCTTACCAGATCTTAAAGTAGAACAAGCATTTGAATTAAGTGACGCAAGTGCTGAAAGAAGTGCCGCAGCATGTGCTATTGCTCTAAATAAAGAGCCTGTAATAGAGTATCTAAAATCCAATATAACTCTAATTGACGCTATGATAGAAGCGGGATATGGCAGTGATAAAACTTTAGCTCGTCGCCGTGATAAGATGAAAAAATGGCTAGAAAACCCAGAGTTATTACAAGCTGATAAAAATGCGAAATATCACACTATAATTGAGATCAATATGGATGAGATCACTGAGCCGATTTTGGCGTGTCCAAATGACCCAGATGATGTGGCTACTCTAAGTGAAATTTTAGCTGATCCAAAACGCCCTAAAAATATAGATGAAGTTTTCGTAGGTAGCTGTATGACAAATATCGGCCATTATAGAGCTTTAAGCGAAGTCTTAAAAGGCGAAGGTCAAGTGCCTACTAGATTATGGGTTGTTCCACCTACAAAAATGGATGAAGCCCAATTAAGAGCCGAGGGTAGATACTCACTATTTGGTGCAGCCGGTGCTAGGACAGAGGTGCCAGGATGCTCACTATGTATGGGTAACCAAGCTAGAGTAGCTGATAATGCTATAGTATTCTCAACCTCTACAAGAAACTTTGATAATCGTATGGGTATGGGCGCTCAAGTTTATCTAGGTTCTGCTGAGCTTGCAGCGGTGTGTGCTATGCTAGGAAGACTGCCAAGTGTAGAAGAGTATATGAAGATTGTTCCAGCTAAACTTGCTGGTAAAGAAGATGAGATCTATAAATATCTAAACTTCAACCTAATTGAAAACTACAAATTAGAAAACTAATTTATAAAACCCGCTTTATATAGCGGGTTTGTTTATTTTATCAAATTGGCTTATTTAATAAATCAAATTTAACTACTTCATCAATCCTAATCTCCAAGCTAACTGATAGTAACTAAACTCTTCATATAGCTTATGAAACTGAGCTTTTGATTCATCAAGCTCAAAGCTATCATTACTATTTTTTAATGTATTTGAGTTTTGATATCTATATCCTTTAGTGCTTGATATTGGATATATGCCATCATTATCAGCCCAGACATTTATATGCATTGCAAACTCCATCTTAGTATCACTAGGTTTAGATAACATATCTCTACCACCCATGCTTAGATATTTGGTATTATTTAGACTAAGATTATATAGAGTTGGAAATATATCTTTATGCGAGCCGATTCTATCTTTGTCATAATAGATATTGTTTTGTAAATTTTGTGGTATATATAGATAAAATGGCACACTAATCCCAAAAGCTATCTCATTTTTATAATCAAATTTATACTCTCTATTTGCATGATCGCCAGTTGCTGCTACTATTATTTTATCTTTGAATTTGCTATTTTTGATCTTATTTAAATAATCTCCAAAGCTGTTATTTGCGTAGCTATATGCGTTTAATAGTGCTTTATAGTCAGTAGAATAACGACTAATCTCAGAGCTATTTAGATCTAAATTTAGCTCATTTTTACCTTTGTGTAAATATGGAGGATGGTTTGAAATCCCAAGAGAGATAATTAGAGTTGGTTTGGTTGCATTATTAAAAATCTCATAAATCTTGTTATACATATACTCATCTTTTATCCCATATGGATGCTTAGACTCTTTGGCATTTGTATACTCTTGCATTAGTATAGTCTCATCTATAATCTCATCTACACCTTGAGCTTTTAAAAAGTAATTTATATTATACCAAGCAGAATTCCCCGCATAAGCAAAAACCACTCTATAGCCAGTTTTTTTATAGATATCAATAACTGATAAAGGTAGCTTAGTCTTTTGAAATTTGCTACTTGTGAGATTGATTATAGGGCTTTGAAATAGTATTCTATTTAAGCTATCTATTGTCCCGTTAGTTGATGGCAAAAATCTTTTGAATACAAAATCGCTTTGAAAATGGCTATATAATGAGCCTAAAAGAAGCTTTTCTAATCTCTCATCCTCTTGTAATAACCCAAGCCCAAAACTCTCCATAAGGTTAAAATGTATATGCATTTTAGCGTGATTTGGATTTTGAGAAGTTGTGTTAAATAGTGGAAATAAGCTCTTTTCAAACTCTTTGATTCTACTCATCTTTACAAATGGGAAATTGGCTTGATTTTTATACTCTTTTATCGCCCAAGATAGTGCCATAATAGGATTAGTAGAGATTTCATTAAATGGCTTAAATGTGCTAAATTGATATGTAGAAGCTCTAAGTGCGTTATAGCTTACATGTCCTCTTAAAGCAACGATATATCCATAAATCAAGATGATATTACAAATTATCAATACCCAAAGCGGTTTGGTGTTTTTAGGGAATTTGAGATTTAAGATTTTTTTATTTAAATATATAGAAAAAATAGCAAAAATCACCGCAGATATAACTATCAAAACCACCGGATAATCTCTATAAATAATGGATAATAAAGCCGAGGTATCATCATCTTTAAGCCCAAATATAAACATATCAATCTTATTTTGATAAATTTGATAATAGTAGTAGTTGATAAATGCAAAAATAGCCACGATAAATGATACAATGGCTATATAAATGCTAGAGAAAATTTGATAAAATTTGGCTAAATTTAATCTGATAAATCCGCCCAAATAGCTAAGAACTCCACATAAAAATATAGGTAAAAATATAGCACTAAAAGTCCGCATATCATGCCCAAGCCCATGCCAAAATACACCACCCCAATCATCAATATCACGCTCAATTAGGTTATATAGCATCACCGCTCTCATAAGAGCAAAGATCACCATATATATGGCTGTAAAGGTGAGAATTTGGGTTATGATTTTTCGCATTAATTTCCTTAAATGTGCTATTTTAATTCGGTATTTTACAATATTTTTATTAAATTTTAGATAGACTTATGGCTTTAAAATTTATTTGAGTGATGATAATGCAAAGATACAAAACAAGACAAATTCAAGTAGGCAGTGTAAAGATAGGCGGTGACGCTCCTATCAGTGTTCAGTCAATGACATTTTCTAAAACAAGAGATGTAGCTGGTACTTTAGAGCAGATTAACCGCTTATATTTTGCGGGGTGCGATATAGTGCGGTGTGCTGTGTTTAATAAAGATGATATAGAAGGGCTTAGGCAGGTTAAAAAAGATAGCCCACTGCCGATCGTGGCTGATATACACTTTAACCATCTTTATGCCTTGGCTGTGGCTGAATTTGTAGATGCTATTAGGATAAATCCGGGTAATATCGGTGGTAAAGAGAAGATTAAAAAGGTGGTGAATGCGTGTAAAGAGCGAAATTTACCTATAAGAATTGGTGTAAATAGCGGTAGCTTAGAAGAGCAGTTTGAGCAAAAATATGGCAGAAGCGTCAAAGCTATGGTAGAGAGTGCTTTGTATAATATTAAGCTTTTAGAAGATTTTGATTTTAGAGATATTGCTGTGAGTTTAAAAAGCAGCGATACGGCAAATACAATGGCAGCATATAGAGCGTTGCGTCCAATGGTGGATTATCCATTTCATCTAGGAGTTACAGAAGCTGGAACGACATTTCACGCTACGATAAAATCAGCTATAGCACTTGGTGGGCTTTTGATGGAGGGGATCGGCGATACTATGAGAGTTAGTATCACAGGAGAGCTTGAAGAGGAGATTAGGGTAGCTAAGGCAATTTTACAAGATAGTGGAGTGCAAAGAAGCGGATTAAATATCATCTCATGTCCTACATGTGGTAGGCTCCAAAGTGATTTAGTAAGCGCTATAAAGATAGTAGAAGAAAAAACAGCCCACATAACCGCACCATTAAATATAAGCGTAATGGGCTGTATAGTAAATGCAATTGGAGAGGCAAAGGGTGCAGATGTGGCTATCGCTTTTGGCAAGGGAAATGGGCTTATAATGCGTCATGGAGAGGTGGTAGCTAGATTGTCTGAGTCTGAACTAGTAGATAGATTTTTACAAGAGATAGATGATGAGCTAAAGGCTAGAAATGAATGAGATAAACTCAAATTTATATGACCTAGATATGGAGCGCTCGATATTGAGTGCGATATTATTTGAGCAAGATAATTTGGGTGAAATTTATGATATTATCAGCCCAAAAGATTTCTATTTAAAAGCTCATGAAGATATATTTGCAGCTATGCAAAGTTGCTTAAATAGTGATGATCCGGTAGATATAGCCTTTGTCAAAAAGCATTTGGGGACTAAATTTAATGAAGAGGTTTTTAATAGCGTTCTTACTACAAATTCAATCCTAGATATCAAAAAATACGCCACAGAGCTTAAAGAATTTTCTATCAAAAGATCGCTAGTCAAAGTAGCAAATCAAATCCCAAGCAAGGTAAATGAGAATAAGCCTGGCCGTGATATGGTAGATGAGATTAGTAGCGAAATTTACTCTTTAGTAGATGGCGTAGGTAGTGGCGTGATAAAAAATGCTAAAGAGATTGTGGTTGATTTAATTGAAGAGTTAAATAAGCAAAAGCTTGCCAAAGATCATGATGTAGTAGGGCTTGATACTGGTTTTCGTGAATTAAATGAGCGGACAAAGGGATTTAAAGATGGTGATTTAGTCATTATCGCAGCTCGCCCTGGTATGGGAAAAACTACATTTGTGCTAAATTTGGTACAAAGGGTACTAGATCAAAACTTAGGTGTAGTATTTTTCTCTCTTGAAATGCCTGCAACTCAGCTTATGTTAAGGTTATTAAGCGCTAAAACATCGATAAATTTACAAAATCTTATGACATCAGATATGGATAATGATGAAATTGAACGCTTAAGTAATGCGTGTGATATGATGAGTCAAAAAAAGCTTTTTGTCTATGATAGCGGTAATGCTACTATTCATCAGGTTCGTACTCAAATGAGAAAATTAAAAAGCGCTCATCCAGAGATAAAACTATGCGTGATTGATTATATCGGCCTTATGACAAACTCATCAGCATATAGTGATCGCCATTTGCAAATTGCAGAGATTTCAAGGGGATTAAAGCTTTTAGCTAGAGAGTTAAATTTGCCAGTTGTAGCTCTTTCGCAGTTAAATAGAAGTCTAGAATCAAGAGCCAATAAACGACCAATGCTAAGCGATTTGCGTGAGTCTGGAGCAATCGAACAAGATGCTGATACGATTTTATTTGTTTATAGAAATGAGGTTTATTTAGAGCAAGAGGAGAATGAGAAAATTCAAAAAGCAAAGCTCGAAGGTAAAGAATATACCCCTAAGTTTAGTAGAAATAAAGTAGAAGAAAGTGCTGAGATAATTATTGGTAAAAATAGAAATGGCCCAACTGGAACTATTGAGTTGGTATTTCAATCTATTTATACTCGTTTTGTGGAAAAAACACACAATCATCCTGCTGAGATGGTAACTTTTGAGGGGTGATGTGAATTTATGTGATTAAATTTGAGATTTATTCACATATTGATTTAAATTCACATTAATAGTTAAATTTATATAATTTAATCTGTGATTAAATAAGGTTTAAAGCTTGAATTAATGGGTATTTGACTAGATTTTCACATAGTGAAAAAACAGTGAATAACTTTTTTAAATTTGACTTTTTAAAGCAGTAATCTTATGATACTTAAGATAAAATTTAGTATAATGCTAAAAAGCACGAAGGAGATATATGCAAAATTATGACAAAGAGGCTGAAGCGCAGGCATTTGAAGAGTTTCAGCGTGAATTAGAGGCTAGATTTAAAGCCGAGGGTACTCCATCAAATTTTATAAAAAATATTGTAGCACTTAGTGCTATAAATTTTAGATTAGCAAAGGCTGTGTATGATTTAAAAAGCAATACTAAATTTGATGTATTTGCTGGTAAGACAAATTTGGATATAAATATAATAAATACCGAGCTTAAAGAGCCAATTTATACTGAGTCTCCAGCAGCTCATACAAATGCGATGTTGGAAAAATTTAAAGATGAATATGCACTATATCCATCGCTATTTTTCTTTGGACTTGGAAATGGAAATTTTTATACCAAATTACTACAAAACCAAACCCATGAAAAGATTATAGTATTTGAACCAGAGATTGAGATTATATTTATAGCATTTAATCTTTGTGATTTTGGTGCTGATATATTTAATGAGAGATTTATCGTGGTTCATCCAGATTATTTTAGAAGTGGTCAAATGGAAGTTTTATGCAATTACCCAGCAGTTGTAGCAAATATTAGAAATTATGATTTTCATGTTTATAGTGATTATTATGCTAAAAATTATGGCCAAATAGCACAAAAAATCAATAAAAAACTTATAGAATTATCATCTAAAATGATTCTAAATATGGGTAATGATGCTTACGATAATTTACTTGGTATCAAACATGTTGTGGCAAATATACCTCATATTTATAGCGGAATTCAGTTAAAAGATATAATTGAATTAAATCAAGGCAAAAATAAGACAGCTATCATAGCCTCTACTGGCCCAAGTCTAAATAAACAGATTGAGCTTTTAAGAAAGGTTGCCCCACACGCATTAATTTTAATTCCAGATGCTTCATATCATGTGCTTAAGATAAATGGTATTAAGCCTGATTTTGTAACTACAATGGAGAGAGTAGAGAAGACTAGCGAGTTTTTCCAAAGTCAGCCAAGCGAATTTGATAATGATATAGTATTTATGGTAGCATCTCTAACTCATCCCCAAACTAGTAAAAATTTAGAAGGGCGAAATCGCACTTATGCTCATAGGCCAATTAGATTTGAGTTTATCTTAAAAGATGAGATTCCATTTATGTGTAAAGGGCCTAGCTCGGCACACTTTGCTTTTGATATGGCTCTTATGCTTAAATGCGAAAGAATTATATTTATCGGTCAAGACCTTGCCTTTGGTAAAGATGGAGCTAGCCATGCTAAGGGAAATATATTTGAAAATTATATAAAAGAAGATGGTACTATGACAATTAATCCAAATGCTAGACAAAGACCGCAAACTGCCATAGCTTATGGTGGAGATGGTGAAGTAAAAACTACTGATGTTTGGAATTTCTTCCGTTGGTATTTTGAATCTATGATGGAGCCAACTCATTATGATTATGCATTTAAAGTTTATAACGCTACTGAAGGTGGGGCTAGAATTCATGGAATGATAGAAAAGCCATTTAGTGAATTAGTAGATGAAATATTAGCCGAAAATAGTATTAAAACAGTAATCAAGCCTGAGCCAATTAGTCTTGAAGAATCAAAAGCAGTAATAAAACATCAAAAGGCATTAGTAGAAAATCTGATCAAATATGGTCTAGAAAAGCAAAAGCTTTGTGAAGAGTTATTTAAAAAGATTAGCAAAGCTGTAGAAAATGCTAATCGTGATATCTCTCGTGGCAAAGAGCCTCATTATCCTAAATTTTATGAATTAAAAGAGAGAATTGATAGATTTAAAAATAACTTTAAGAACGATGAGGTTTTTGATACTGTTTATTACCATGTAGTAAATAACTTTTGTATTCATCAAGAGATGGAATTTGGCGAATTAATGGTAAAACCTGAACGCACCAAAAATGATAAAGATAAAAAGATATTTGAGTATGTAAGGCAGCATGGATACTATTTCTTTAGTCTTGCTGGAATGATTGAAGCTACTAGAGATACAATAAAAGAGTCACTGCAAAGCTGGGATGAAGAGAACAAATCCTAGCTTAGCAAAGCTAGTCTAGTAGCTAAATTTTAGCCTTGCAAATGTGATTTAAAAAGCACTCATTACACTTTGGTTTGAGTGCTTTGCATGTGTAGCGTCCATGTAGTACCATTGCTTGATGTAAAGTATTAAGCTCAGTTTTAAAAGCTTTAACCAAATCTATCTCAGTAGCTTCTGGCGTTTTAGCTTTGCTAAGCCCAAGTCTATGCGAGACACGAAAAACATGGGTATCAACTGCCATTAAATTTGCATTTTGATACTCAATAAGTACTACATGAGCTGTCTTTTGTCCTACGCCAGCAAGTTTTACTAAGCTTTTTTCATCTAATGGAATCTCTCCGCCAAATTCGCTAATAACTGAATTTGCCATTTTGATTAAATTTGTAGCTTTATTGTTAAAAAAGCTACAACTATTTATTAGCAGTTTTAGAGTTGATAAATTTGCTTTAGCAAGTGAATGTGCGTCTGGATAAGCCTCAAATAGTGCTGGTGTGATTAAATTTACTCTTTTATCAGTGCATTGGGCTGAGAGCATTACAGCTACTAAAAGCTCATATAGATTTTTAAAATTTAACTCAGTCTTTGCTCCGCTAAAATGCTCTAAAAATAGCGCTTTTATCTCATTTATATCTTTTTTACTTCTCATGTTTTAATTATAACAAAATATAAAAAACATAATCTAAATTCAATAAGATATAATCAAATTTATAGTATAATACTGGACTTATTTTAAAAATTTAATACTGAAGGAAAACAGATGAAAAAAGGTCTATTTCTAGCTCTTAGCTTAGCTGCTACTATGAGTTTAAATGCAGCGGTTTTAGCAACTGTAAATGGTGAGGAGATTACTGATAAAGATTTAGCTCCACTACTTGGTGCGCATGGTGCAGATTTTGATAAAATTCCAGATCAAATGAAAAAACAATTAATAGATATGGCTATTAATGGTCAATTGATTTTAGAACAAGCTAAAAAAGATGGTGTTGAAAAAACAAAAGAGTATAAAGAAGCTCTTGAATTTAGCCAAGACAATGTTTTAAGAAATGTTTGGACACAAAATGAATATAAAAAAGTAAAAATCTCTGAAGCTGATGTAAAAGCATTTTATGATAAAAATAAAGATACAATTTTTGTCAGTCCAGCTCAAGCAAAAGCAAAACATATCTTAGTGGGTACTCAAAAAGAGGCTGAAGATATAATCGCTCAATTAAAAGGTTTAAAAGGTGATGCATTAACAGCTAAATTTAGCGAACTAGCTAAAACTAAATCAATAGACAAAGGTAGTGCTATGAATGGTGGCGAGCTAGGTTGGTTTGATGAATCTAGAATGGTTCCTGCATTTAGCAAGGCTGCATTTGCTCTAAAAAATGGAACAATCACTATAAAACCAGTTAAGAGTGAATTTGGATATCATGTAATCTTAAAAGAGGATTCAAAAGCTAAAACAACAGTATCATATGATAAAGTTAAAAAGAACATAGAAGAGCAATTAAGAAGTGAAAAATTTAGAACTGTAATGCAAGACAAAATGAACGAACTAAGACAAGGTGCAAAAATAGAATACAAATAATAGGGGTATGATATGGGAGTAACAAATATCGTTAAACCTGGCGTAGTCTGGGGTGAGGATCTTAGCAAGTTATATGAGTATGCTAAAAGTGAAGGCTTTGCAATTCCAGCAGTTAATGTCGTAGGAAGTCACTCTATAAATGCAGTAATGGAAGCAGCCAAAAAAGCAAATTCGCCTGTTATAGTACAATTTAGTAATGGTGGCGCAAGCTATTACGCTGGTAAGGCTTGCCCAAATGGTGATGTACTTGGCGCTATAGCTGGAGCTAAACAGGTTCATCTACTAGCCCAAGCATATGGAATTCCTGTGGTTTTACATACTGATCATGCTGCTAGAAAGCTTTTACCGTGGATTGATTCTCTTATAGAGGCTAGTCGCGAAAATATTAAAAGTTGCAAAGTTCCTTTATTTAGCTCACATATGCTAGATCTAAGCGAAGAGCCATTAGAAGAGAATTTGGCTACTTGTCAAGAGTATTTAAAAACTCTAAGCGACCTTGGCATAGCACTTGAGATTGAACTTGGTGTAACTGGCGGTGAAGAAGATGGCGTAGATAATACAAATGTAGATAATGCGCTTTTATACACTCAGCCTGAAGATGTAGCCATAGCATACGAAAGACTTGGCAAGATTAGTGATAAATTTAGCATAGCTGCAAGTTTTGGTAATGTGCATGGTGTCTATAAACCCGGTAATGTTGTGCTTCGTCCAGAGATTCTTAAAAATTCTCAAGAGTATATTAAGAGTAAATTTAATACATCTAGCAATAAACCGGTAAATTTTGTATTTCATGGTGGCAGCGGTAGCGAGTTAGCTGATATTAAAGCAGCAGTAAGCTACGGTGTGATTAAGATGAATATCGATACTGATACTCAGTGGGCATTTTGGGATGGTGTGCGTGGATATGAGGCTAAAAATCATGACTATTTACAAGGTCAAATAGGAAACCCAGAAGGTAGCGATAAGCCAAATAAAAAATACTATGATCCTAGAAAATGGCTAAGAGAAGGCGAAGAAAGTATGGTAAAAAGACTTTTAGAAGCTTTTGAGGATTTAAACTGTATTAATAAAAATTAAATTATTTAGCCAAAGATATCTTTGGCTAAATTACTTTAAGCTTAGCTATCTTTGATGGTTAATCTTAGTGTAATTAAAAGGAAATTTAAATGGAAAAAGAGAGCGAGCTTGGCGAGATATATCTGCCTGAAAGCGGAAATAGACAGAGTAAATTTGTATATTTTAAAATTGTATTAGTGCCGATTTTGGTATATATAATGTGTATACTGTGCTATTTTGATATTATAAAATTTAAAGTTGGACTTGATATTGTTATTATTATGGGACTTATGCTTGTTGTAGCATTAGCTTTTGCTAGACATAGTGCTGAGCTTGGGTGTTGTCTATTTGAACAAAAAAAAGATATATTTAAAAAAGAGCTAAAAAATTATATCATTAAAACTCTACTTACAATTGGTAAGGAGAGAAAATCAAATGGCAGCTTTGATGAATTTGCTTCTAGATACTCTAAAGATGTGCGAAATGACAACTTTGCAACTGTGGCGACTGGAGTTTTTCCTATGCTTGGAGTTTTTGGGACATTTATAAGCATTGCTATATCTATGCCGGTTTTAAGCTCAGCTGATATGCTTAGTTTAGAGAGCGAGATTACTCAATTATTTGCAGGTATTGGGGCATCTTTTTATCTGTGTGCTTATGGGGTATTTTTAGCGCTTTGGTGGATATTTTTTGAGCGATATGGCATTAGTAGATTTGAGAGACTAATTGCTAGACAAAAGAATGCTACGATGTCGTTTTTTTGGACTTCTGATGAGATTCAAAAAAGATATATGCAAGAGACATTAGGTAGCTTTGAGAAAATTGGAGTAATATTTGATTATGTTAGTAAACAAGAATTTTTCAAAGAGCTTGATAATGTTGTGCAGAAAAAATTTGATAATTTTACTAAGCTTTTACAGACTGAAGAGGAAGCTGTAAAAGTAAGTGGTGAGCATATTAAACAGACAATGGATATGTTAATAAGATCACAAAGAGATCAAAAAGATATGATTAAGATTCATGCTGAAATTATTAATGTTTTAAATTTATTCAATAGCAATATAAAAGAGTTACAAATTAGATGGAGCGAGAGTTATGCAAGGCTGCAAAGCATTAGCGATGAGAAAGTTGCAAAGCTTGATAAAACTGTTTATAATCTAGGTATGAATATCATCAAATTTGAAAGATCGCTAGAGGAGTTTAGTGTAAATATTCTTGAGAAGCAGCAGCTTGCTTTAGATGGGTTTAAGATTGCTATTGTCGATGGTATGCAAGCATTTAAAGATGCATTTGATGAGGAGAGCGTAGGTAAAGATAGTAGTACTGTTATTGTTGAAGAGCTTAAAAAAAGTATCCAAGAGATAGATAATGAAGCAAATATCGCCCTAGAGATGCTAGAAAAAACTGACTTTGAAACTATATCAAAATCAGATGAAGAAGAATCAAAATCAAGTGATGAGAAGAAAGATTGATGAGAATTAATATATCAAATGATGAGAGATCAAGCTTTTGGCTTAGCTATATTGGACTTATAACAGGGTTATTTTTTATCTTTGTTTTAGTAGTTGGGGTAGTAGTTGTACGATACTCCATCTCTGCTTCAAATTTAGCATACCTCCAAAAGGATTTAAATGATAATATCGCTTCTTTAAATGCTGCAAATAAGGAGTTAAATAAAAAGCACGAGAGCATTAAAAACTTTATTGAGCAACTAAAATCAAATTCTGATAGTAATAATATTGAGCAGCTTTATTTAAATTTAAATAAAGAACTAAGTAAAGCAACATCAACTATAAATAATAGCTTGGATGTGATTAGTTTAAAAAATGATGAACTAACAGCACATATTAATAAGCAAGAGGAGTTAATAAGCGATCTAAATAATCAAATCAATCAGCGAGATATTCAAATAGATGCTATTGAAAACGACTTACAAAATTATAAAAGCAGCTTAGAAAACTATACAAAAATTAGAGAAAATATCGCTTTATCTCTTAAGTCTAAGCTAGTAAATATGGCGCAGATAGATCCTAAAACTGCTGAGATTACTATGGATGCAGCAAAGATTTTTAACATTAACTCATCAGTTATTAGAGATGATGCCAAATTTGACCTGCGCCGAATTTTTAAGGTATATTTAGATCATATGCTAAGTTCTGAAGTAGTGCAAAATATCAATAAAATTATCATTGAATGTCATACAGATAGCGATGGTGGATATATGCATAATCTAGATTTATCCCAAAAACGAGCGTTAGAGATTATGAAATTTGCCTACGCAATTTATAAAAATGAAAGTTTAAGTAGATATTTGGTTGCTATTGGAAAAAGTAATAGTGAGCCAATATTAAAAGATGGTCTAGAAGACCCAGTAGCAAGCTTTAGGATAAAAATTAAATTTGATTTACAAGATCCTAAATATTTCATTGATAAGGTTTTAAATCAGCGTGTCAATTGAACCAATCTACTTTAGAGGGCGTAGATTTTGGGTTTTGCGAGATGATTTAATAGGTGGCGAGTTTAATGGTAATAAAGCTAGAAAGCTTGCCTTTTTGCTAAACTCAAATTTAAACCACATAAATCGCATAATTTCATATGGCTCAAGCCAGTCAAATGCTATGTATTCTATTAGTCTTTTGGCTAAAATGCGTGGAGTTAAATTTATATATTTTACCAATCATATTTGTGATTTTTTATTAAATAATCCATGTGGAAATTATGCTTACGCATTAAAAAATGGTATGGATATTAAAATAAGTGCTAACCCATCAAAATCAGCTCAGGATGAATGTAAATCAAGTACAGATCTTTTCATTCCTGAGGGTGTAGCAATGCGCGAAGCTGAATTTGGATTTAAAGAACAAGCTAAGATAATTATGGATTTTGCCAAAAAAAATGGCATAAAATTTGATATATTTTTGCCTAGTGGGACAGGGTGTAGTGCTACATTTTTAGCTAAAAATTTAAAAGATATGTCTGTTTGGAGCGTGCCTTGTGTAGGCGATGCGAAGTATTTAAAAGAGCAAATTTCAACCCTTGATCCATTTAATAAGGTTAAGATATTAAATCCGCCTAAAAAATATCATTTTGGTAAGTTGTATCTTGAAATTTATGAGATATATAAAGAGCTTTTAGATAGCAATATAGAGTTTGAATTACTGTATGATGGAGTAGGGTGGCTTACTTTGATGAATAATCTAGATAAATTTCAAAATGAAATTTTATACATTCATCAAGGTGGAATATTAGGAAATGTTACGCTTTTAGATAGGTATAAACGAAAATTTAATTAATGAATTTATATTTAGTTATTATATTTTAGATATACTTTTTTAGCTAAATCGTATCATTTAGCTCTTAATTAAATAAGATAAAATAAGGAGGAATAAGGTAGTATAGTTGATATTATTTATCAATTATAATTTTATATAAATTTGAATTTAATCTTTTTATGGTGCTAAAAAAGAGCTTTTAAAAATATTTTTGATAATTATAATCAAAATAAGCTAAAATTTATAATAGCTATATTATAATAATAATTATCAAAATACTACAAAGGCAAGCGATGTCAGTTTTAGTAATAGGCGCAGATGAGATAGCACCGATTAGGGCAGTTTTACAAGGTTTAGGCGTTAGCAAGATAGAGCATTGGGATGCGAGAAACGAAAATAGAGTAAATCGCAAGCCCATACCTCAAGAGGTAGAATGCGTTGTAATGCTAACTAGTTTTTTAAATCATAACACGATGAAAAAGATAAAAACTCAAGCCAAAAAACGCAATATCAAGCTAGTTTGCGCTAAAAGAAGCGTGAGTTGTGTGTATTGCGAATATTGTAAAGTTTTTGGTTTGGATCGTGAATTTAAATGTGAAAGGTAAATATGACAGCAGTAATTTTTGGTAGTTCAATGGGAAACGCAGAAGAAGCAGCGAATAAAATCGCAGCAAATTTAGGTATCGATACAGTTTTGAATATATCTGAGACTTCAGCAGATGAGATTAATGGATTTGATAAATTAATAATCGGCTCATCAACTTGGGGAAGCGGTGATTTACAAGATGATATGGATGCTTTTGACTTTTCTGAGCTAAGCTTAAGTGGCAAAACAGTTGCTTTATTTGGCGTTGGCGATAGCTCTAGCTATGATGATACATATTGCGATGCTTTGGGTATTTTGTTTGAAAAATGCACAGAATTAGGCGCAAATATCGTAGGTGCTACAGAGGCTCCAAAATATGATTTTACAGAGTCAAGAGCAGCTAGAGATGGCGGATTTGTGGGATTGGCACTTGATTTTGACAACCATGGCGATGAAGTAGATTCTAGAATTTCAAATTGGTGCGACCAAATCAGAGCAAATTTCAGCTAATTTTTGATACAATTACGCAAAAATTATAAAGGAAAGAATATGCCATTACTTGATAGTTTTTGCGTAGATCATACTATTATGAACGCCCCAGGCGTTAGACTTGCTAAGGTGATGAAAACCCCAAAAGGCGATGATATTAGTGTTTTTGATTTAAGATTTTGTAAGCCAAATGTAGATATCTTGCCAGAGCGTGGAATTCACACATTAGAGCATCTTTTTGCGGGTTTTATGAGAGATCATCTAAATTCAAATAGTATTGAAATCATAGATATATCGCCGATGGGTTGTAGGACGGGATTTTATATGAGTCTCATCGGAACACCTAAAATAGATGATGTTATCGAGGCTTGGCGACTATCTATGAATGACATCCTATCTGTAAAAAGCCAAAGCGATATCCCAGAATTAAACAAATTTCAATGCGGAACATACAAAATGCACTCACTAGATGAAGCCAAAGAGATAGCACAAAATATCTTAAATTCAGGCATTAGCCATATCGATAATGAAGCTATAAAATTAGATCTTAATAAAATTAAGTAATCTCTAATTTCACATTCATCTCCTTTTAGATAGGGCGTCTAAACGCAGATGAAGCTTAAATACAAAATCAAACTTAAAAGGAGTAAAAATGAAATTAAAAGATTTGTTGCCTTTTTTGGCCGAAAATCAAAAAGATTTTAAAGCGCATTTTGCGATTGGGGGAGGGGATAGCAAAGACGCCAAACTACCTCTAAAAATATTTTTAAATGGAAAATTCAACGACGATCAAGAACTCCAAACCCAAAAAAACTTCGAACGAAAATATATACTTTCTTTTTGCTATTTAAATAAAGATGAATGGCTGTTTGTAGGTATATATGAAAGTTTGGGTGTAGTTGGCACAGTAAAAGAAGCAGATAGAGAGCTTTATAAATATAACACAAGGCTAACCGATATCGGCGCTGAATTTATAGGCAAACTTGTAGTTGGCTTCAAAAAAGATTTCCGCCAAAGTTATCCAAATCTCGAAACATGCCTAGATAATTTAGAGGTTTTAGAGCTCAAAAGAGAGGTGATAAAAGTAGAATTCCCAGGCTATGATAATGTAAATGTAAGTTGGAGAGAGCTTGAAAGTCTTATAGAAACACCTATATGGAAAACAGCCTTGGAAAATCAAAAAGCTGTGTACCTAATAGTAGATACAAAAACTGGAAAAAAATATGTTGGCTCAGCGTATGGCGATAATATGTTGCTTGGGCGTTGGCGTAACTATATAGCAAATGGGCATGGCGGAAATAAGCTTTTAAAGCCATTAGATTTTGCGTATATAAAAGAGAATTTCAAATATTCTATTTTAGAGATTTTCAAATCCAGCGTCGACGATGAGACCATAATCAATAGAGAAAGCTTTTGGAAAGAAGTTTTATTGACTCGCACAGAGTTTGGATATAACGACAATTAATTACTCTGGGTTATAATTTAAAATAATTTTAAATTATAACCTCACCCCATTTTCACACCAAAACCTAAAATCAATCCAAAATCCAAATTTCTTTGATATTTCAAATTCATAAAACCACAAAAATTTTAATAAAATTTATAACTCACAAATGAAATTCAAATTTATATTAACCCCAAAAATCATTTTTATTAAAGCTCGAAGAGTTTTGATAAAAATGGTATAAATCTGCACCCAGCACAGCAACTTTAAAAGGCTTTTCCAGGGGGTTGGGGGGGGGTGTTAAGGAAGAAAGCCAAGGTTGTTGCTATCTTTCGTAGCGTCGCAAATGATGATTTACACCGTTTTTGCTATCACGCTACTCATCTGCCAAAAAGCACACCCCTTCCCACTTAAAAAAAAGAAATATTTTTAATATTTTAAATTCGCTAAACAGAAAAATAAATTTCTTTAAAATTTCAAATTTCTTAAAAAAATAAATTTACTGATAATATCAGTAAATTTATTAAAATACATATCTTAGAAGTCGCTACAGACAAAAAATCTAAAAATAAAGTTTTAATTTTATAGTAAGATTAGAATTTATTTGTGCAAAAGCTCCAAAAATTCATTAAAAGAATTTGCTATAAACTCTACACTAGCTGTTTCATGCAACCACAATACTATCTTATTATCTTGCAGGCAGATAAAATTACCAAACTCATCAATTGCGATAGGGAAACAATTTTTGTTTTCTTCTCCAATAATATTAGCAAAAGTGAAAATATTTTCTTTGTCTTCTTTATTGTAAGAAAGAAGTTTTTTTATTGTTCTATTCTTTGTTTTTTGTGTATCAAAAATATTATAACTAGGACGACCATTATTATAGCTTAAGATGCACTGCTTCAAATCTTCTGGCAATTTGATATTATATTGTTTTTCAACTTCCAAAATTCTATCAATAGTCGTATTTTTTACATATTTCCATTCCATTTTATCTCCTTTTATCTATTTTCAGAACCACCACCCCAAATAGCTTTACCGCCGGTGTGTCCTGTTTTGGCATGTATTTCAGAATCCACTAACTGCATTTTACCTTTTTCTTCATTATGATGCCAAGTGTAGCCATCAGGTGTATCTCCATTTTTGACCTGCTCAAGCTGTTCGTCAGTAAACTTGCTGGCTAATTCTGGATCATTTTCTATGGCTTCTTGCAACTGTTTATTACACTCTTTAAATTGCTCGCTATCACTAGCTTGTTCTAACTCATCAGGTAATTGAGCATCAAATACAGATTTAAACTCAGGGAAAACACCTTTTACTTCATTACCATTTTCATCAGTAACTGTTTTTTCCTTAAAGGGTACACCAGTTTGAGGATGCTCTTGCCCAGCCAAATCTTCATTGCGACATTTTATACAGTTTTTTTCATTCGACTCCAACATTTTATCTGGATTAAAACTCTTTTTGTTGCCTGTTTCATTAAAGTTTTTTGTTAATTCCTTATTTGAGTTTAACATTTTATCAGGATTAAAAGAGCTAGGGGTCTCAGTGCTTTTAAGAGTAGCTTTGGCTATTTCCATCATCATATTTTACCACCATCAAAACTCCATTTTTCAA
Source organism: Campylobacter sp. P0103 (assembly GCF_002139545.1). Taxonomy (NCBI): domain Bacteria; kingdom Pseudomonadati; phylum Campylobacterota; class Epsilonproteobacteria; order Campylobacterales; family Campylobacteraceae; genus Campylobacter; species Campylobacter sp. P0103. The sequence goes on from NZ_MJKG01000004.1 coordinate 165,283, forward strand.
GCTGAGACACTTCGCCTACATCATTACATATATAGTCAGTAATGATGCACTGTCTAATCTTTCTTCGTAGCTCATCAATCTCTATTGCTAAAGCATTATCTGTAGCTATAGACCATTGTTTTGTATCGGACACAAAAGCTTTATAAGATTCCATAAAAGCCCTTTTTGCTACTGGAAATAATTCTGACATAATTGGCGCAAGCCGTAAAACACTAGCTTCTTTTGGTGGATTTTGTAGATATTTTAGAATTTCTACTCTAATGCTAGATTTTAGTTTTAATTTATCAAGGTCTTTTACTAATTCTTCTTTGCCAACTTTTATGCCTTTGCACAAAAGATCTGCTATTTTAATTTTAATTCCACCAGTATCTGACTCATCTTTTGTTTTAGTTGTTCTATCGCACTCATAAGTATCACTTTTACTCTCAGCTACACCAACTTTACACAGCACAGGTTCAATCCATTCATTTTGATACACAGCAGCCACGCCACAAGGCAGTTTGGCAAGCTCTGCGATTTGGTCGTCATTTAGATTTGCTGCCTTGCCTACTAGCTCTCTATCATCTTGGTCTGGCAAGCGCATGATGATTTTTGTATTTGTATTGCGGATTACTGCCATATCTAGAAGTGCTGGTGCTTGATCTGCTATGATAAAGCCTTCTCCATATGTTCTCATCTCAGCTATTGCGTTTGTTAGCATTTCTACTGATTTACCTATTAGATTTGCGCTTTCACTACTTTGCTCTGTGCTAGTGCGTTTTAGTAGATTGTGTGCTTCTTCTAGCACTGTGATATGTTTTAAATCTGAGTTCATACCATTAGTATTAGACATGCGGTATTCTTGTAGTTTTAGCACAAGAATACCCATAATAAGAGATTTAGTCTCAGCAGAACCCACTCTGCTAAGATCTACTATCACATTTTTATCAAAGAGTTCTTCGCTAGATATTTCATCACGGTTAAAAATTAGCCCATTTAGCCCATTTGTTAGCGATTTTAATCTAGTAAGCAATGAGCCTTTATATGCGCCTTTATTTTCAGCATTATACTCTGATGAGTCTATGATGCTTTTGATATTTCTTGCTACATCTGAGAATTCTGGATATAGATTTTCACCATAAGCATTTGTGTTGTTTGTGAGATCCCAGCCAGCGTCTTCATATGATTTTTCAACTGCGTCTTTTAGCACAGCTGGCATAGCTGCATACATAGGCCAGCAAACATTAAATATTTCTATTAGTCTATCAATGTGTTCTAAAACATGTATTTCTTTTGGGAAAGAAAATGGATTTATTTTTAAAAGCTCGGTTAGACTAGGATTTGTGCCATATACTTTTGCTTTGCTGCCAAATACATTTTTGTATTCCCCTTTAGCTGGTTCAACAACTAGAAATTTCACATCACTAGGTAAATTTTCTAGAATTTTATACACAGTATTTGATTTGCCACTACCAGTAGAACCTGTAATAAATGTATGTGAGCAAAGGCTTTTTGCTGATAAATTAACTAGCAATTCTTCTTCGCTATGCATATGAAATATTTTTCCTAGCTCTATTTTAGATCCACTATTTTGTGTATCATAAGATGATACTGTTCTACCAAACTCAGCACATTCTATAACTGGAATTCCAGCTATAGATTTATTTGGCAATCCAGCATGGATAGCAAGCTCCAAGCTACTTACTAATGTTCCAGGTGTAACTTCTAGCTCATTAACTCTTATTTTTGGGTGGCACATGTGAGTTAAATAAGGCATGATTTTATCTTTGCCATCATCACGCCATATATTTATAGCACCATTTTCTAATGATGAATTTTTACCGCGGATTAAAGATTGATAAGTGCTAGCTGCTAATCTAGATACATATTCACTATCGCTTATACAATACATAGCACAGTTCCACATACCTATATCAGAACATTCATCAAGTCTTTTTAGTGTTTCATCTATCTTTTCTAGCATTCTTTTTATAGAATGATTTTCCGTTTTGATTTGGACACCTTTTGATTTTCCTAAGGTAATTGTTTTGCTTTTTGATTCCGAGTTGCCTTCTGTCGTGCTAGTTGTCGTAGTGGTAGCTTTAGCTATGCTATCTGATTCATTTGTGCCTTCGCTTCTATCACCATATGTAAGAGTACCCAAAACACCACCGATAGCGCCACCAACAGCACCACCTAAAATTGTGCCGACTACAGGTACAGCGCTTCCAATAACAGCTCCAGCTCCAGCTCCCATGCTAGCACCTATGGCTGTTCCACTTCTGCTTATATTTTTGCTTGTCCCAGAAGTATGTGTTATAGTATTTGTTACACCTTCGCTTAGTGTTTTTGTATAAGATTTTGTTAATGTCTCACCAGCAGCCACTGAAGCATTTTCACCAAGTGTAATTTGAACTTCGCTAAATGGCACTAATTGAGAATATTGACTTTCTAATGCTAATTTTGCCATTTTTAAATCATTTTGACTAACTGGATCAGCTATTAAAAGCATAGTATATTCATCTCCATTCATAGCATCAATTAGCTTTTCTATGCCTTGGATAAATACTCTATCTTTATTTTCTTCTTCGCTTTGTAAGGCTGCTATATCTGAGACAGAAGCCACAGTTGAAGAGTTGCTAATATCTCTTAGCAACTCTTCAACTTTTGGTTTTCTTATTAGCTCAGATTTTGTTCCAGGGAAATTTGCTTTTAAATTATTTTCTAGAATTTCTGATAAAAGTGTAGTGTGGTTTATACCATCATCGCTATCATCAAATAACACATTTTTTATTCCCATATAAATTTCTGTGCTATCTTTTTTGCCTTTTATTAACAATAAAATAGAGCCATTTGCGTTCCAAACAGAGTGAAAAACATTAGAGAGTTTATCTCTCATATTTTCACTTTTATTTGTGATAATTTGTCCTATACTAAAAAACCTAACAACCGAGTTTACATCATTGCTATTTGTTTTTATAGATAAAACTTCACCATTTGTTAGATTTGACAAATACGACTTACTAAGCGCAATATCAGCATTTTCAAATGCTTTTTCTAACATTGAGTTTTCTTTTGTTAGCACTACATCATTCATCATTTACTCCTTAAATTTTTAACCAGCGAATAAGACAATACCTATCAATACAGCTACACCAGCTACTATAGCATAGATAAGTTTATTTCCATCCTTATCTGTTCTTACATGCCTAGCCGAATTGCCACATCTTTGGTAATTATTGCTAGTGTTATGATTGTTGCCACCTTGATTATTGTTACTATCTATTTTTGGCGGATATAGTTTTATAGCAATTTTTTTAAGAGCCTCCACTCTTTCTCTTGAAAAATTACTATTTAACCCAGATCTAAGTTTTTTATAATTTTCCTCAGTTATATCATTTGATATTTCTACGCCATTATGTGGTTCATATATCTCAGACTCTGGAATTCCATTTTTCACGCAATATTCAAAACAATCTTTAAAATTACCAGTCAAACTTTTGTCGCCTAAAATATTTGCTACTAAATAACTTCTAATATTAAAAATATCCTTATTAGCAACAGCTTTTTTAATGTTTTCAGTAACCATAGTAACCCCTATATAGACAAGATATTTTCTAGCTTATTTTTAATTTCAGAAATCCAAGCTAGTTTTTTTTCATTTTCTGCTAATTCATCTTCAAATTTCTTTTTATCTTTCATTATCTCATCTTGTTCTTTTACTTTTTCTTTTATTTTAGATTCTAACTTGTCAAATTCATCTAAGAAAAATTGCTTGAATTCCATCTCTTGCCTTAACGCCTCTTTGAGAGCTGCTGTCCTATTATTAGAAACAAATTCTTCTATATTAGGAAGTATTTCGTTATTCTTTATTGTTTCCAAATCAACCCTATCTACATAGTCATAGTCATCGACTCTAATAGTCTTTTTGCGCCCCCAACTAAATGGATTCCACCATCTAGAATCACTTACTTCTTCGCTATGACTTCCAACTTTTTCAAATTTTTTAGTCTTATAGCTGCTGATTATAGAACTAGTGCTAATTTCCGATAAATCACCAAGAACAGCAGAAGCAAAACTCATCTCAAAACTAACATCCCCAACCAAGCTTTCTACATATTTTTGATACTCTTGGACATATTTTTCAGCTTGTTCTTTTATGCCAGTTTCTAATAAACTACTAATTTGAGCTTTTAACTCACTAGAAGCATTGTTTAAAATCATATTAAATCTATCTATTTTTGCTTCTGCTGCTTCGGCAAGTACATTACCAGTTAATTTAGATAACTCATCGTCTAAATCATCAAAAAGATATTCAGAAATATTATCTAAACTATTCATTATACTTTTTTGTAATGATACATTGGCAATTTCAGATTTAATCTTTTTTGCCTTATCACTGTTAGCTAACGCACTTTTAATCATTTCAATATTTTTAATGCGCTCTTCTATAGCTTCTTGGTTGCCTTTAAGTTTCTCCATTTCATCAGCTTCCACACCTAAATTATCAATCTTTTCTTTAAAAGAAGCTACACCTTCATTTACCTTTTTAGGTAAAGCATATTTTGATATATACTCAGTGATTGCAAGTTCTATTGAAACTATACCTGTATGAATTAGCGCCTCTTCATATGGATTACCTTTTGCTTTTTCTAGCATTTCATCTTGTAGATTTTTACAATAATTAGACAAAGAAGCATATTTTTCAAAATGTTTATACTCTCTTTTTATAAAAGAAGTATGTTTTGGTAAAATTTCGTCTTCTTCTGTTTCTGTTAATGTATCTTTATTTATATACTGTCTAATAACCTTTGCCATTAGGGCTGAAACTGGGAATATTCTAGGTTCAAAAATATCATGTTTGGCAAGGTATTCTTTTACTGTTTTTATAACATTTTCTAGTTTTTCGCCTTCGCCTTTACCTGGATCAAAGGCGTCAGCTTTATTTAATATAAACATAAAGCGCTCATTTGATTGCCTGCCGCCAGCTTTCATAGCTTCTGCTACTGACTTTAATAAGGCATTATCGTCATTTGTAGCTATTTGAGTGGCATTTAAAACATATAAAATCATAGGCTTATATTCTTTATGCAAAAGACTATGAGTATGTTCTTTATGTTCTTGTGTTCTGCTATTGTTTGGTCCTGGGGTGTCTAAAAGGACTAAACGCATATTATTAGAATCAATACCTACTATATCTCCATGAATCTCAATAGTAGATGGTCTATCATTAGCGTTATCTCCGTCATATTTATCGCTATTTCCAGCACTATTTACAGCATCCATATGAGTTGGTGTAAAATTATCAAATGTTTGTATAATTTTACCGCCTACACTTCTAACCTCGGCTGTAAAGTTTGTCATACCATCTTCATCGTAAATTTTAGCTATTGTAGCAGTTGTCGCTTCATTTCTAGCTGGTAATAATTCTCTACCAAGCATTGCGTTTATTAAAGTAGATTTTCCACTTGACATTGTAGCCACGACTGCGATTTCAAAATCATTTGAAGTAGCCATTAAAAAGTGATTTTTTATTTCATCATTTTTTAATTGCTCATATGGACTTGTAGCTTGTATTTCGGCAAAAATTGTTTTTAATTTTTCTAATTGATCCTTAGCGTATACACAATTTTCTTTACCTGTTAAGCTAAATGAACTAGAATTCTTATGAGCTTTTAAAGCATCTTCTAAAAACTCATAATCTCTCATAATTCCTTTGAAATTTATTTCATACTCTGAGTCATTGTATTTTCTCTCTAGCTCATCGTAGAAGTCGCTTGCCCAGTTGCCAAGTTCGTCTATTTTCTTTTCACCCCATACTTGTGACATATTAGCCTTAGCACCATTTACCTCCAAAGCCACTTCACTTAGAAATGGATTGTAACTAAGATTCACTTTTGTCATTTTTTCTCCTTATGATTTTATTTTGCTTTTGAAAAGAATATTTCAGGAAGTGTTGAATTTCCTCGTTGCATTTCATCATTAGATAGCAAGGTTTCAATATCGCTTTCTAAACCTAATAAGCCAGTATTTTTTAGAGCTTGATAAATTTTTTGAATTTCAACTTCTTCTCCATCTAATGTAATGGATTCTCCAAATTCCAAAGATCTTTGTATTGTTTCTTTTATATAAAATACATCATTATTAGCAGCTAGATTTAGTCTTTTATTAAATTTATTCACAAGAGGTTTAAATTCATCTAGCTCGTTTTCGCTAAATAAATCAACTCTTCCATTTAAAGCCATTTTAAATAGCCTTGCTGCTTTTGATGAGATTGGATAAATTTTTGGTTTCTCAAATCCTAGATTCTCTAAAAATTCTAAGTATCTAATTACTATATCATCTTTACTTTCTTTGGATATGTCTATAGAATCAAATTTATTTATAACAAATAACATTTTGCTTTTAGATTTTGGAAGAATTTTGTCTCTTAATTCTACAAGCAAATTTTTATCATCTTCTGTAGCTAAATGTTCAGCATTTGCTACGTATATAATGGCATCCATTTTATTTTGACTTAAAAAATTCATAGTTATTTTACTATGGTTGTCATTGCCACTATTATTTATACCAGGAGTGTCATGAACAGCTACAACTATATTATTATTGCTTATATTATCCAAATCTGACTCTAGAATAATATGATCGGCTTCAGAGTTCCACTTATTAATAGTTACTGTATCCATATTATCACCAATAGCATATATGTGATCATTTTTTACTGCTACACCAATCATACTTTTTGCGTTGTCATAGTCGTATACGCTAGTAATACAAGCAGTAGTAGATTCGTTTCTAGCTGGTAGATAATCATTACCAAGAAGCGCATTCACAAAAGTGGATTTACCGCAACTCATATTTGCACATATTCCAATATGCTTAACTTTTGTTTGTTTATATTTATTGTGCGAGTCTTTAAAATTTACATGCGCCGCAAAAGATTTCAATATTCTTTCATTTTTAATTTTACCATGATCTTTTGCATACTCTAAAGCAAGAGCAAAATTCTTTTTAGAAAAACACAGCTTTTTTTGCAACAACACTTTGTCTTCTTCTTTTAGTGTGTTTATATTTAAAAGCTCTAAAGCGTGTAATAGCTGTGATACCAATACAAACCTATAATCAACCTTATTTCCAAGGATAAGCTTCTTTTTTATCTTTTTAATAGACAATTTGATATCAGAATCTAAATCTATATTATGTCTTAGTTTTGCATACTGATGCAAACTACCACTATGTGTTTTTAGCATATCATTTAGCAAAACGCAATATGCATGGAAATAATATTTACTTAAATCTTTTTTTCTTATAGTCTTATAGGGAAATTTTTGCCCCAAGACAAACTCAGTGTAATTCATAAACTCAAAAATATTTTGAAATGAATCTTTTTTGCATTTAACTAGCATTTATTAAAAAACTTTCTTTTTAAAGGGAAATATAAACTTGGTTATTATAAGAAAAAGTGCTAAAATAAAATTAAAAAATAGGGGGGGGGTAACGCTTTTCATAAATTTCCTTAAACCAAATTTTTAATCGAAAATTATAACAAAAATAGATAAAAATTTTCTTATTTTATAATAAAAATTGGGGATAATATAGATATTTTATTGAAATTTGGGGTGGTGGTTGGGCTGATAAAATTAGATTTTGTTTTAAAAGTTTACTTTGTAGATATCTAGAATTTTAATTCTTGGGGATTTGGGATTTAAAAGATATTAAAGAATTTAGAAGAGTTTTTTAAAAAAAGGTAAAGCTTTAAAATCTTTAAAAACTATCAAAGATTTTAAACCCCCAAAGGGTTTTTAAAGTTTAGAAAGCTTTAAAAACCCAAATAATATAAATAAGATTTCTAAAATTCAAATAAAACTTTAGAGCCTAAATAATATTTTAGAATTCAAATTTGACATTTGCTATACCATTGATACCTTGTCTTTTGCCTAAGCGGCCAAATAGACCTACATCTACACTAAAGCCTCTATTAGCATCGATACTTAGACCAGCTTCTAGCATAGCAGAAGCACCACTTAAAGTAGGTGAATCCATCTAGGTTATTATATGGATATTTAGCATATATATCAAGAGCTTGATTATATCTTCTAAACTCATATCCAGCACCCACATGGATACCAAAGTAGTTTGTATTCATATTATATTTAGCGTAATTTCCATAGCCATCAGCCACATTGGTATTTTTATATCTATTGTAGTTTCTACCAAGTTTAGCAGAGCCCTCTATATATGGTCTAGATGCTGTAGTGCTACCAAAGTCATACCTAGCTAGTAAACCAGCACCGATATATTTGCTATCACCATCACCTCTTCTCTTCGCCTTCACCAAAGTCATTATAGGTGCTATACCAGTTTTTGCCCATCTCCATAAATGGCCCTATAGCTAGTTTGCCACTATCAGTATATTTACCATTGGCAGCACCAAGTATCACACTAATACCAGTTGTTTTTACATAAGAGCCATTTTTATCTTACTTGTTCCACCCATTGAAGAGCCAAATGGAGCTACCACAGCAGTTCCAGCGCCAGCAGTAGCCATATTGGCAGAAGTAGAAGTAGTAGCAGCCTCTATACCCTTACTAGCAGCGTTTTCAGAGGCTACAAATACAGCAGCTGCACCAGCTACTAGACTTTCACTTATAGGTTTTTGCTTTTGACCTGATTTTTTACCTGCTACATTAAAGCTTCCGTCTGGATTTGGATTTCCTGTAAAGTCATAGAAATCGCTTACAACTTTGTAGTTTGTGATGTTTGGGTCACCTTTGATGGCTTGGCTGGCGTCGCCTTCTGCTGTAATGATTTTTATCTCGTCACCAACATTGACATTAGGTTTTAAATTTAGCTCAGCTGTTATAGTTGTATTATTGACATCTATAGAGCCATCTTTACCAATAGTTATAGCCGAATCACCAGTACCTATATTACCTACTGCTATGCTGATGGTTTGAGTACCACTAGTATTACCCCCTAGGGTTACTGTGTTATTAATACCTTGGGCTGTTTTTGTTGCTTCATTATAACCACCATAGATATTAGCATTTACATTGCCATTAGCAGTGATTTGGTTGTTAGTTGTATTACCATCAGATGTTTAACCATCTACTTTGCTTTCACCGCCTTTTATAACTCCAATTATTGTGGCATTGTCTTCTATGCTTACTTTATTATTGTGTGCTTCCTTGGAGAAACTACCAGCATGACCACCACCACCAGTTATATTACCTTCTACTTTAGAATCACCTCTTATTATTACGGTATTTTCATTTACTTTAGCCGCTCCGCCTGAGTGCCAGCCTAGGATACTGCTATTTATAACAGCTGAATCTACTATTACTGTATTTTTTGATGCTTCGCCACCAGTTGCATATCCGCCATAAATAAGGCTGGTTACTGTATCTCCATCTTTAATTATTACATTATTGTCATTTATAGAACCATTGTCGTCATAAATCCGGCCACCCATGACATATGTAGATTTTACATTTGTGCCTTTTCCGGAGATAATTATAGTATTTCTACTTGCACTTGAATTGACATCTCCATGTGCGACAGTATATCCGGCACCTATATTGGTGGTGCTTGGTCTTTTGTCTGGTCTAGATCCTCCTACTGATGATCCACCAGATATTTATATTTTATTTTCATCAGCTTTTCTAGAGCCTATAAAAGCGGCATAGAGACTGTAGCCGGTAACATTAGTTTCACCTCTTATAATTATACTCTGTCCAGTTACCTTGGTAGTTTGACCTGTTTTATGGAAAAGAATAATAGTATTTTTTGTGTTTTTGTCGCTTATAATACATGTTTTGTTGTTGTCAGCTATTTGGCAATAAGACTTGCCATCAGCGAAACTAGCAGAGTATAAGACAGCAATTGCGATTGATGATAATAGGATTTTGGGATTGTTTAGTTTTTAGAATGTGTGGGTAGTAGCGGAATTTGCTACTATAGTAGTCTTTAGTTCTTTCATTTTTTTCTCCTTATTAGTAAAATTTAGGCGGGATTATAGCAAAAAATGAAAAAATTTACTTATTTTATAATTAAATATAAAAATTTATTTTTTTATATGGATTAAAAACAATTTTTTATATTTAAATTTAAAATCTTTTATTTGATTTTATGGGTGAAAGTAAATAAAATGAGATATGGAAATTTAAATTTAAAATATAGATTTGAATTTTTGTGATTGGAATTTTGTTTTAATATTTTTTGTGAATATTTTAGTAATTTGTGAAAGTTTAAGAAAAGTATTAAAATGGGGTGATGGTGCCTGAGGTCGGACTCGAACCGACACAGGGTTGCCCCTACTAGATTTTGAGTCTAGCGCGTCTACCAGTTTCACCACTCAGGCTTAAAAAGAGTAAAATTATAGCTAAATTTAGATTAAAATATTATAAATTTAGCTACATCCATTCTAAAACTTGGGTTATTTCTTTGGCTACGAATGTTTTTATAGGGTAGGTTTCTAGTGGTTTGTTTGGGGTGATGGCGTTTTTAAATTTTTGAAATACGGCTTCTTTTAGTCTTGCATCAAGGTTAAAAATTTCTCTAATCTCTCCATTTAAACTAAGCTCACCGATAAATACGCTCTCTTTAGATATTGGGCGGTTGCGAAAGCTAGATATTATCGCAGCAACTACGGCTAAATCACATGCTGGTTCGTTGATTTTTACTCCGCCTGTAACATTGATAAAAACATCATAATGACCAAGTGGAATCTCAAGCTTACGTTCTAAAAGTGCTAAAATCATATCTAAGCGATTTTTATCAAATCCAGTTGAGCTTCTTTTTGGGTAGCTGCTTTCACATACTAAGGCTTGAATTTCTACTACTAACGCACGACTTCCTTCCATTGTTACAGTAATAGCTGAGCCGCTAACGGCATTGCCACGAGTAAAAAATTTGCTACTGATATCTTTAGCGCTTACTAGCCCATTACTTCTCATCTCAAAGATGCCAACCTCGCTAGTTGTTCCAAAGCGGTTTTTAATCCCTCTTAAAATTCTAAGCTCTTTGCTACTATCGCCTTCAAAATATAATACTACATCTACCATATGCTCCAAAATTCTAGGTCCAGCTATAGAGCCTTCTTTGGTTATATGGCCAATGATAAATATAGCTATATCCTCTTTTTTGGCTAGTCGCATAAGCTCAAATGTAATCTCTCTAACTTGCGATATAGAGCCGGGTGCTGAGCTAATCTTATCACTATATAAAGTCTGGATAGAGTCTATAACTATAGCTTTATACTCATTTTTAGCCACTTCAGCTAGTATAGATGAAAGATCAATCTCAGTAAGCAAAAATAGATTATCGCTATTAGCATTTAGGCGATCGGCTCTTAATTTGATCTGACTAGCACTCTCTTCGCCGCTGACATATAAGACTTTTTGATTATCATTGGCTAAATTTGAAGCAATTTTAAGCAGTAGAGTAGATTTGCCAATACCAGGGCTTCCACCGATTAAAACTAGCGAACCACTTACTACTCCACCACCTAATACAAGGTCAAGCTCATTATCGCCGGTGGATTTGCGTTTTATCTGTTCTATTTGAATTTGAGATATTGGAGTTGCGTTATTTATAGTTTTAGTTAGTTTTGCTAATTCTTGGCTTGCTTTTATTTGCTCATTACTAAGCTCTATAAAACTCTCCCAAGCACCGCATTGCGGACATTTTCCCATCCATTTGCTCTGCTGATTTCCACACGCTTCACATTCAAATAGAGTTTTTAACTTTGCCATTTTTATTTTTAAAATATAGCATCGCAGATAGTATCTACGAACTCTTTTGGATTAAATTTAATTAAATCGTCTTTGCTCTCACCAACACCAATGTATAAAATAGGCAATTCAAGCTCTCTAGCAATTCCAAATAATGCACCGCCTTTAGCAGTACCATCAAGTTTAGTGATTATTACTCCATCGACCTTTATAATCTCATTGAATGCCTTAGCCTGAGCAACTCCAGCGCTTCCTTGTGTACCATCTAATATTAGAATTTTTTGATGTGGAGCGCCACTTAGGGCTTTATCGCTGATTCTTGAGATCTTTTCTAGCTCACTTGCTAGGTTTTTTTGATTTTGTAATCTTCCAGCCGTATCGATAATCGCATAATCCATCCCCTTAGCCACAGCAGAGCTAATGGTATCATAAGCGACAGCGGCCGGGTCGTGGCCTTGATTTGAAGCAATTATTGGCACTTCTAATCTGGTTGCCCATTGGCGTAGTTGTTCTATTGCACCAGCTCTAAATGTATCACTAGCACCCAAAATAACGCTTTTTGAATTTGATTTAAATAAATTTGCTAATTTAGCTATTGTAGTTGTTTTGCCAGCACCATTTACGCCCAATATCATCATAACAAATGGCTTAGCTTCTATGCTTTTACTATCATACATAAAGTATGTTTGCATAACTCTAGATAGATCAGCTTTATCAACTATTTCACGTGGTGGAAGGTAATATATAATCTCTTGTACTATTTCATATGGCACATCTGCTTCTAATAAAAGCTCTTCAAGAATATCTTTAGTAATTTTTTTATCTGCTGGTTTAGAACCAGTAAAGATACTTATGGTCTTTTCAAGACCTTTTTTAAGGAAGCTAAACATTATTTAATCACCTTTTTAATATCATTTTCAAGCATTTCAATAGGCACCAATCCGCTATAAGATGTAGCAAATTTGCCATTTGGATAGTATAAAATGCTAAAGGGAATGCCAACTACACCGCCAAGCGATGAGATTAGATACTCATTTTCCTTGGTATAGGCAATTGGATAGTTGATATTTAACAACTCTTTAAATTCATTTGCTTGTTCTAGACTTATCTCATCAACTGATACCCCAATGACTTGAAGCTTATCTTTAAATTTATCTTGAAGCGATACAAGATATGGAATTTCTATTTTGCATGGAGGGCACCAAGTAGCAAAGAAATTTAAAAATACTGCCTTATCTTTAATATCAATATCATATCCATCATTACGCTTTTGTATATTAAGTTCTGTGCCATCGTTTAATGGGAGTTTAAATGGTTTTGAGTAGTCAGCTTGCATAACTGATGGCGTAGATGGTTCTTTGTCATTTTTATCATCGCAGCCAGTAAAAAATACCAGCAAGGCCGCTACTAAAAAGATTTTAAATTTCATCATATTTTCCTAATTTTTTGGTAAAATGTCGCAATTATACTAAATAAAGATTAATATTATGGTTAAATATGATAAACAAACTTATAGAAAAATGGCTAAAACCGCTCTAAAAAAAGAGTCCAAAAGAGTAGCTAATAGTTATAAAAATAGACTAAATTTTGATATTTTAAGGCTAATTAAGTTTTATAAAGTAAGAAATTTATTGATTTTTACCCCGATGCAAACAGAGCCAAATTTGATAATGCTTAGACGAAAGTTAGCAAAAAATTGTACAATATTTGTCCCATTTATGGTAGATAAAAGCTTAAAAATGGTAAAATTGCGTCTGCCCTTTTTTGTATCTAAATTTGGAATTAAAGAAGCAAGAGATTCAAATGCTTATAAAAAAAAGATAGATATGGCAATAGTGCCAGTAATTGCAGTAGATACAAATATGGCTAGAGTAGGGCATGGTGCTGGATTTTATGATAGATTTTTTGATAGTCTAGGATATAGACCAGTTATTGTGTTTGTGAGCATAAAAGATATGTATATTAATGATAAAATTTGTGATGCACATGATATTTGTGCGGACTTTTATATCACACCTACTACAAAATATATTAAAAAGGTATGTTATGATAGAGATGTCATTAGTGGGGTTAGGAGGCTTAATTTTCGGAGCCGGTGGTGGTTGGCTAATATCTAAAAAGATAAATGATGCTAATTATAGTATATTTTTAGAACAGGCTAAGGCTAAGGCTAAGGCTATTGAATTTGAAGCCGAAAGCGTACTTAAAGATGCCAAAGTCAAGGTAAGTGAGGCTGAATTTGAAGCTAAAAAAAGATATGAGGAAAAAGGCAGCAAGCTTCAAAAAGAGTATAACCAAAAATTTGATGAAATAAATAAAAAAGAGCAAAATTTATTATCTCAAAAAGAGAGCTTAAACAATCTAAAAAATGATCTAGAACAGAGTCAAAATAGAGCTAATGCTCTATATGAAGAGGGTTTGAATTTAAAAAATTCATATCAAGAAAAGATAGATGAAGTGCTAAAAACTATGGAGCGCATAGCCGGTTTAACTCAAGAAGAGGCTAGGGATTTGGTCTTAAAAAAAGTTGAAGAAAAAAGCCGTGCCGATATCGCTCATATCGTTAGAAAATACGAAGAAGAGGCAAAAAGAGAGGCTAAGAAAAAGGCAAATTATATCCTAGCTCAAGCCACTAGTAGATTTGCTGGGGAGTTTGCTGCTGAGAGATTGATTAATGTAGTTGATATCAAAAATGATGAGTTAAAAGGTAGAATTATTGGCAAAGAAGGGCGTAATATCAAGACGCTCGAGATGGTTTTAGGAGTGGATATTATTATTGATGATACTCCTCATGCTATTGTGCTTTCTAGCTTTAATCTATATCGCCGAGCTATCGCTACAAGGGTTATTGAGCTTTTGGTTGAAGATGGTAGAATTCAACCTGCTAGAATAGAAGAAATCCATCAAAAAGTTTGCGAAGAATTTGAAGCTAGTATCTTAGAAGAGGGCGAAAATATCTTGATTGATTTAGGAATTACCAAGGTTCATCCTGAAATTGTCAAATTAATAGGCAAGATGAAATTTAGAGCTAGTTATGGTCAAAATGCCTTAGCTCATAGCCTAGAAGTCGCTCACCTAGCAGGTATTATCGCAGCTGAAACTGGCGGAGATGAAAAATTAGCTATTAGAGCTGGTATTTTACACGATATCGGCAAAGCCTTAACGCACGAATACCAAGGTAGCCATGTGGATTTAGGGGCTGAAATTTGCAAGCGATATAAAGAGCATCCGGTTGTAATCAATGCCATTTATGCTCATCACGGACACGAAGAGGCCTTAAGCGTAGAGTGCGCAGCAGTTTGCGCTGCTGATGCCTTATCTGCGGCACGCCCTGGAGCTAGAAGAGAGGTGCTTGAGAGTTTCTTAAAAAGAGTTGAAGAGATAGAAAATATCGCAAATTCAAAAGAAGGAATCAAAAATGCCTACGCTATAAATGCTGGTCGTGAGATTAGGGTTATTGCTAATGCGGAGTTGGTCAATGATGATGAAGCGGTGCTTTTGGCTAAAGAGATTGCTGAAGAGATAGAGAGCAAAATGCAATATCCAGGCGAGATTAAAGTAAATGTAATCCGGGAATTACGAGCCGTAGAGTATGCAAAATAGGGGCGCAAATGATAAGGGTTATCTGGTTGGTTTTATTTAGTTTAAGCTTATTATATGGTGGAAATGAGAGATTATTAGATAGTGCAAATGCCTATAATCATATTAATAGAATTAATAAAATCCCCCAGTCTATCGTTACAAATTCATCTGCGATTATTATTTTTCCTACTTTTGTTAAGGCTGGATTTATCCTTGGAGCGACCATAGGGCGTGGAGTTATGCTTGTGCGTGATGATGTAGATGAATTTTATAGCGATGATAACCTTACTCGCCATCTAAACAGCAACTGGAGCGCAGTTCCTGTGCGACTTGGTGGGGCAACTATTGGGTTGCAAGCTGGATATGAAAATAATTTTTTAGTAATGTATGTAATGAATCCGGCAGTAATTAAAGATATTTATGATAATAAGCTTACTCTTAATGCTAGTGCATCAGTGAGTTTTATGGATTATGGTACTAAAAATGAAATAGTTAGTGATATTGGCTTTAGTGATATTTATATTTATACAAATAATAGCGGCTTTTTTGCTGGGGCAAATCTTGGTGGATCGGTAATAACTGTTGATGATAAAATACGTTTTAATACAAATTCATACGGTTACAAACAATTAATGCATGCTATAACGGTGGTAAGATAATGCAAGATATACTTACAAATCTCTCAACTTATGGCTATTTAATTTTATTTTTATATAGTCTTGGCGGCGGTATGGTGGCTATTATTGGAGCAGGGCTTTTGAGTTTTGAAGGTAATATGAATTTGACATTATCTATTATTATTGCAGCAGTGGCAAATTTTATTGGCGATATGATTTTGGTATATATGGGTAGGTACAATAAAAGCTCAGTAATGCCATATTTTAAATCGCATAAAAGAAAATTAGCCTTAGCTCAAATTTTATTTAAAAAATATGGAGATAAGATTATTTTTATCAAAAAATATATCTATGGATTAAAAACTTTAGTTCCTTTAGCAATAGGGCTTACTAAGTATAGTTTAATTAAATTTACTATTATTAATGCTATTTGCTCAGTTATATGGGCTATTAGTCTTGGACTAGCTAGCTATTATGCTGGCGGATTTATTTCTAAATTTGCTAGCTATTTTGGTGAACGTAGCTATTTAGTCCCGATATTTTTATTTATTTTATTGGGGTTGATTTGGCTATATTTTAGCTGGGCAACTAAAAAGAGATAACTATGAAAAAGTTTGCATATCTTATTGCAAGTCTACTTATTTTGATGGTTGGCTTGCATGGATATGCATATCTTTTTTCTAATTTTGTTTTAAGCTCAGCCATAAATAAACTTAAAAGTAGTAGCGAATTTGCTTTATCAAGTATAAACCAAAATAACTCAATTTTTTCTACTAATCTAAATTTTACTCTAAAATATAAAGATTTCAATCTTAAATTTGATATTTTTAGTCATCATAGTGTTATTTCAATTTTTAATGGGCTAGATATTGTAGGCGATATTTGCGATTTAGATCATCGATTAAAGATGGATTTGACACAAAATGAAAACTCAGTATTGGCTAAATTTAATCTAAATATTCCTATAAATGGAGGTATTAGTCAGCTAAAAGCACAGGTTTCCCCACTAAAAATAATCGAAAATCACAATCTTTTTACAATTTCTAGTACAGATATTAGCACAACATTTGATACAGAGCACTTATATTTTCTAGGTGTACGTTTCGATAAAGCTGACTTTGAATTTGATGGCATTAGTAGTGTTTTTAATGGAGTCGATATCGAAATTGATTATTTAGATGGACTTGAGTTTACTAGCTTTGACCTATTTAAATTTAATCCAAATGAGTTAAATATTAGCATTAAAAATTTAAGAGCAAATGTTCCACTTATTAATATAGTAAGCGATGAAATAAAATTTGACTCCAAAACCATTACTAATAATCTAGCAAATATTATAAGTAATATACATGCCAAAAATGTGGCAATAAATAATATTATGATTGATAATATAAATTCTAAAGTTCGTTTAGAAAATCTTATTATTGATAGTTATAAGATGATTTTTAACATTATGCTTGGGTCTAAAAGTATTGGATTAATAGATGCATTTATTAGTTGCAATCCAGTTTTATATGTTGATAAAATTAGTATTAATGATCTTTTTGAGTTAAAATTTAACCTTAGAGGAGATAGTTTTGATATAACAGATATAAATTTAGATGGAGAATTTATAGCTTTACGCCCAATATCTACAATAAAAGGGCTAGAATTTATATCTTTTTATGAAAATTTTTTAATAAGTAGTGGAATTTTAATAAAAAATGGTGATGGTTATATATCTAAATTTAAATCTCAAAAAGAAAATGGCGAGTTAATTTTTAATAATTCTGTCAAATTTAGCGATATTTTAGTTGATTTTTAACCAAATTTGCAAATTTCTTTAAATTTTTTAGAATTTTCCCTAATATTTAATCTTATTTTAAGCATATCTCTTATATAATTCCAGCTCACGAATTGAGAAACACCTTAACCTTCTGAAAAGCTTGGTTAAATCATTTCTCTATC
>NZ_MJKG01000005.1:0-867 GCF_002139545.1 Campylobacter sp. P0103
TTCAAATTTTAAAGATTTAAATTTATTTTCATATTTAGGTAAAGGGATATCATAAGGCATATCTTTAAAATATGCAAAGCGATTTTTATTTTTATTACAATATATTACATTATATACAAATTCTAATTTTTCTTGTGCTGTGTTTAGGGAGTCTAGTTTTTCTTCAATTGCTTTAGGAGATAGGAATTCATTTTGGTTATAGGTGTATTTGAAGTCATCTCCCTGAATATTAATATTTAACTGTGTTTGTTCTTTAGTATAATTGCCTGGATATTTTCTTGACCAGAATATATCCTTCTTTATTTCCCTTGCTGGAGAACCAGCATAAACGGTATTTGAATAATATTTCTTAGAAACGGCCAATGAGTTAGCGCCTAGCATAGTTCCAGACGCAATAAATGCACCTTTTGCAATCATAACTCCTTGAGCACACCAAACATGATCACCTATATAAATACTTTTAGAAAAATTAATTCTATTATTTGTCAAGATATCGCAAATAGTATGGTGATCGGATGTTTCAAGATTTATATTCCACGAAAACATACAGTCATTTCCTAAAAAAATATATTTTGATTCTAATACTCTAAAAGTTACTCCCCAGAAACTAGAATTATCGCCAATAAATAAAACACTCTCGCCTACCATGTTGATGTTTATTTTAGCAACATTTTGTCCTATAAAAATTAATCCATTATTGCCATGTATAACCATACTTATATCTCTACTGCTGCCAACAAAAAATACAATATTATTATTGCCTTTAAAATCTAGTTTTAGATTTACTTGCTTAGATAAATCTCCATAAATTATATTCCCGTTCTCTCTTATATACTTTTGCATCTATATCCCCCCCACAATCTTTGG